>DASVYZ010000303.1:0-6083 GCA_036391935.1 Burkholderiaceae bacterium
TGTTCGAACATGCCGACGCTGGTGATGCGGTTGAAGCGGCCCTGCACGTCGCGGTAATCCTGAAGCCGGATGTCGACCTGCCCTGCGAGCCCCGCCTGCCTGACGCGTTCTTTCGCCAATTCGACCTGGCGCTCCGAGAGCGTGACGCCGACGCATCTGGCGCCGAACTTGCTCGCGGCGCGAATGACGAGCGCCCCCCACCCGCAACCGATATCGAGCAAGGTGTCGCCTGGACGGAGACGGATCTTGGTCAGGATGTGGTCGATTTTTTTCAATTGCGCCTCATCGAGCGTCTCGGCGCCATTCTCGAAATAGGCGCAGGAATAGACCATGTTGCTGTCCAGCCACAGGCTGTAAAACTCGTTGGAAACGTCGTAGTGATAACGGATCGCTTCGGCGTCGTCCTTTTTGGCGTGGCTGAAGCTGTGCACTACGCGACCGAACTTGCCGTCGACATTGAGCGTGCGCGCCGCCAGCGCATTGGCGATGGCGATCACGGCACGCGCCTTGCCTTCGACTTCGATCTTGCCGTTGACGTAGGCTTCGCCGAGGCTCGACAGCGAAGGTTTGAAGAAATACTTGAGCGCAGACACGTCGGGAATGCGCACGATCACCTGCGGTTTTTCCAGCCCGAACTGCAGCCGCTTGCCGTTCCATAGGTCAAGCTGAAGGGGCAGCGCCGAATGGCTGCGTATCTGTTCAACCCAACTGTCCAGCCGCCGTTCCCAAAACATGGATCACCTCGCCTTAGTGGATGTTTGCAAGTGGTGTTCGTTTTTACGTTCCCCATAAGACAAAGCGGCGATTCCTTAGTTTCCGCACTTTTTTATTTTCCGCTCGGCAAAATATGTTGTGGCGCAGCATCGAAATGTTGAACCTGGGAACGTGTTGCCGGTCAATTCCAGCGCATTCGAAAGGCCGATGTCATCCTGCCCTGGGCTACAATCGAACACCCATGCAAACCACGCCGCTTACCCTGTCCTGGCCAACAAAGCCCGTGACACCCGCTGTCAACAAAACCCATGTCGCCATCGGTGTGACGGTTTCATTGTTGCTGCATCTCTCGATGGCGGCATGGACATGGCAGCACAGGACAGGCAGCCTGCCTTTCCCGGAAAAGACGACGATCGCGGTACGTCTGTTGCCTCCGCCGGCAAAACCCGCCGAACCGGTTCCGCCGCCTCCCCTGCCCGAACCGGCCAAGCCGCAATCCGCAATGCGCAACGTACCGAAATCCGCGTCCATCGTCGCGACGCCGGCACGCGTCGGCAAGGAACAGTCTCAAGCTCCCTCCCCTGCCCCGCCTGCCACACCGGTGCCGCCGCAGGAAAAGCATCTGGACATGAATGCCATCTATGGCAGCGTCAAATCGACGATGAAGGATATCGACCGCGAAAATGCCGACACACCGGTCGGCCAGCTTGCCGCCAAGCCGCTTTACCCGCCCGAGGACGGCAACAGGATGGGCAGGATGATAGACAAGACCACACGGCCCGATTGCAAGGAACAGGTGCAGGGCATGGGCTTGCTCGCCCCGCTGGGCGCACTGGCGACGCTCCTGGACAAGAAAGACAACGGCTGCAAGTGGCGCTGACGCGGCTCTGAATCAGCGCCGACCGGCAATCGATGCTGCAGGCTCAATCGAACCCGGGCCGCATACTCTTGATGGCGCGATCCTTTTCCATCTGCCCGCAAGCAGAGCGCGAACGCCGGGCGTTTGCCGGAGGCGCTCTCGCTGTCGAGTGCCGGCGCGGTGATACACTGCGCGCTGTCCCGCACACCACACACCGGAACCATGCCATGACACAACAGCAAACCGTCTACCTTATCCTGATCCCCTTCATCGTCTGGCGCCTGTATTCGCGCACGCGCAAACTGATCGCACGCCAGGAAGCGCGGCCGGGGCGGCTGTGGTTTTCCGTCACCCTGTTCCCCCTGCTGACCCTGTTGATGGCCTGGGGCACCCAGGGAGACATGGCGGCGCTCGGCAGTCTGGCCGGCGGCGCGCTGTGCGGCATTGCCTTGGCCATGCTGGGCCTCAAATTGACGCAATTCGACGTCGAAGCAGGCAAACTGTTTTACCGCCCCAATATGTATATCGGCATGGGCTTGATGATGGTCTTCGCCACGCGGATCGCCTACCGCTTCATCGTCATGCCGCCGGCCGGCATGCAGCAGGGCGCCGCCGGCGAGGCCGCAATGCAACGCCTGACATCGAGCCCCCTGACGCTGTTCGTCATGGGCCTGGTGTTCTGCTACTATGCCCCGTATTCGGCGGGAATCCTGCTGCGCCGCGCGCGGTTCGGCAAGGAAGGCGAGGCCGGAATCAAGCTTCAACAATAGGGAACCCCATTTCCCGACAATTCCGATAACAATGAGAACCCCGATGAGACTACACCCTGACTGCAAAACCCTGGCCGCGGCCATCGCCCTGGCTTGTGCTTCCCTGGCCGCATACGCGGCCGACTCTTCCAAGCCGCTGCCCAAGCGTCCGACCGTATCGGATGTGATCAAGGCATCCAAGCCTGCCGACTGGCGCGAACTCGATCCGCAAAACACGATCTATGTCGAATTGCCGGCCGGCCGCATCGTGATCGAACTGGCGCCGATGTACGCGCCCAATACGGTCGCCAACATCAAGGCGCTGGTCCGGGAACATTATTTCGACGGCCTGGCGGTCATGCGCGCGCAGGACAATTACGTCGCGCAATGGGGCGACCCGACCGAGAAAAAGCAATTCAAGGCGGAGAAGAAGGTCAAGGCCGAATTCGACGTCGCCATCGCCAAGGACATGCCTTTCACCGAACTGCCCGATGCCGATACCTATGCACCTCTGACCGGCTATTCGAACGGCCTGCCCGCCGCACGCGATCCCCAGGCCGGCCGCACCTGGCTGACGCACTGCTACGGCATGGTCGGCGTGGGCCGCGACAACGACCCGGACAGCGGCGCCGGCACCGATCTCTATGTCGTGATCGGCCATGCCCCGCGCGCGCTGGACCGCAACGTGACCCTGGTGGGCCGCGTCATGCAAGGCATAGAACTGCTCTCCACCCTGCCGCGCGGCACGGGCCAGCTGGGCTTCTATGAAAAGCGGGAACAAATGGTGCCGATCAAGACCATCCGCCTGGCAGCGGATGTGCCCGAAACCGAGCGCAGCCACCTCGAAATCCTGCGCACCGACACCCCGACCTTCGAAGCCGTCATCAACGCAGCCCGCTTCCGCGGCGGCGACTGGTTCAAGAATTCACCCGATCATGTCGAGGTATGCAATGTGATGGTGCCGGTGCGGAAGAAGGATGAAGCGAAAAAGGAAGAAGCGACACCGAAGTGATTGCCGGGTAGCCGCCCCGCGAGCGGGGCGGCGGCAGGCGGGTCTGAACATCGTAGCGAGCGGCTTCAGGTCGGACTGCGAAGCGCAGCCGTACTGGAGTACGGCGAGCATCGCCAGCCCGAGCTGAGGCCGCGCAGTAGATTTGCAGGCCCGCCCTCGAAATAAAAAAGGCCGGACGGAGGCGGGTAGCCTATCCGGCCAAGGCTATTTCCAAGGAGAGAAATAGCGAAGCACGAGGGCACAATCCCAATTCCAGGATCGTTACGCAAACACCGGAGTCGATGCTTGCGTAACGACCCGCCGCTCATACCGGCAGGCTGTCGCGCTCAAGCGCGCAAACCGCCTTGCTGTCGCAGTTCAGCGCGAACCTGCGCCTTCTCCCCCGCGCTCATGCGCCTGGCCGTAACGACCACGGTTTGTTCGCTCTGCGCTGCCGGTGCGGTCTGCAAGGCAGCGTGCGAATGGCTGGTCAACATCAGCACGTTGGAACACGCCATGCCGGCCACCAATGCCAACCAGATCCTGTTGCCGCCGCGGCTCGTCTGTGTGGCTGTCTGTACGGTTTTCATGTCGCTTCCTCTTCTTTCTGCTTCGCGGTTTGCTGTTTCGATGGATGTACTGTATTTGTCGCCGCAATGAAACGCCATGAGCAGGCGACGAAATGCATTTTTTGCTGGATAGCCCGTCAAAACGCCGGATTAAGCGGTTGGCAATGCGGCCCAGGAGGATAGAATTAGCGAAAATCAACATAAGGGAGCCACCTGTGTCCACCGTGTCGCCAAGCAATCCGGAAACCTCTGCCCTGCCCTACGACCCGCAAGCCGGCCTCCCGGTGCAGGAGCACCGGCGCCACGAACCGTTGACCGTGCTGGCCCTGGTGTTGCTGATCCTCGGCTTGCCGGTCGTGGTATGGCTCGATCTGGTCAACCTGACCGACGCCAGCCTGAAGCGCCAGGCCAGCGACTTGAATGCCGTGATCACGGCGATACGCGGCTACTACGGCAGCGAAGTGGTGAACCGCGTGCTCTCGGTGCATTCCGCAACCGAGGTGGCACCGAACTATCAAGACATCCCCGGTGCGATTCCATTGCCGGCCACGCTGTCGCTGGAACTGGGCAGGGTCATAGGCGACAAGCAACCCAACATCAGTTACCGTTTTGTTTCGGACTACCCTTTCCGCAAGCGTACGCCGCACGTGCTGGACGACTTCGAAACCAAGGCGCTGGCTTCCCTGCGGCAAAACCCGAGCCAGCCCGCCATCTACCGATCGAGCACCGGCCTGCGCAGCCAGGTAAGGCTGATTTCGCCCATCGTCATGGAAAGCGCCTGCGTAAGTTGCCATAACAGCCATCCGGACAGCCCCAAGACCGACTGGAAGGTCGGCGACGTGCGCGGCATCCAGGAATTGATCGTGACCCAACCGGTCTCGCTCGACCTCTCTTCGTTTTTCTTCATCTTCTGTTATTTGATCGTCGCCTCGGGCGCGGGCGTGGCCTTCGTCATGATGCAAAACCGGCGCAACGACACGATACGCCAGATCAACCACAAGCTGCGCGGCGCCAACGATTTCCTTGCTTCGATCTCGCGCAAGCTGGCCAGCTACCTCTCGCCGCAAATCTACAAGAGCATTTTCAGCGGCGCGATGGACGTGGCGATCCAGACCAAGCGCAAGAAACTGACCATCTTTTTTTCCGACATCAAGGATTTCACGGCGCTGACCGAAAAACTGCAACCCGAGGAAATCACGGCGCTGATCAATGAATATTTCACGGAGATGTCCGGCATCGCCTTGCGCTACGGCGGCACGATAGACAAGTTCGTCGGCGATGCCATCCTGGTGTTCTTCGGCGACCCGGAGTCGGGCGGCGACGTGGCCGATGCGCAGGCCTGCATGCGCATGGCGATCGACATGCAGCATCGCGTCTCGGTATTGAACGTGAAGTGGCGCCGGCTCGGCGTGGAAGAACCGTTCCGCGTGCGCATGGGCATCAACACCGGTTTTTGCAATGTCGGCAATTTCGGCAGCGCCGACCGCATGGATTACACCATCCTCGGTGCCGAAGCCAACCTCGCCGCACGGCTGCA
Organism: Burkholderiaceae bacterium; assembly: GCA_036391935.1. Taxonomy (GTDB): domain Bacteria; phylum Pseudomonadota; class Gammaproteobacteria; order Burkholderiales; family Burkholderiaceae_D; genus PKWO01. The sequence goes on from DASVYZ010000303.1 coordinate 5,420, forward strand.
ATCGATCGCGCAGGGCGGCGGCATCGTGGTCAGCTACGAAACCTACGCGCTGGTGCGCGACATCGTCTCGGCCCACGCGCTGGCGCCGACCACGATGAAAGGCATCAGCCGCGAAATCGTGCCCTATGCCATCGACGGTTTGCTCGACTCGGAAGGCCATGTGATCCAGGTTTTTGCCGAGCATGCGACCGGACTGGACCTTTATCTCGACCTGGGCCGCATCGATGCCGCACAGGCGCGCACGCTCAAATCGGTACTGCAAAAAGCCATGGATGCACTGGACAAACAGGCGCCCGAAGAAGACGGCAGCACCGGCGGATGAGCGAATTGCGGTAAACTATGCACATGCCACACCGCTGCTGCGCCCTGTTATTCGCCTTTCTGCTGGCCGCCCTGCCCTTGCTTGGGCTGGCTGCGCCGGCGCCTGCCTGCGCGCATTGCCCCAGCACAGTATCGGCGCACAAAGCGCATTGTCACCAGCCGGCGGCGAACTTGGCGCAGTGCCATCACTGTGCGAGCTGCGCGGTCTGCGCCTATCCCCCGGCCTCCCACGCCAGATCCCCTGCGGTGATCCAGCTTGATGGAGCGGTCGAATCGCATGCTACCTACCTGGCCGCTCACTTCTACCGCCTGACTTCGCCGCCGCTCGACCGGCCGCCATCTT
>DASVYZ010000304.1:0-4483 GCA_036391935.1 Burkholderiaceae bacterium
GTTTCAGGATTGCCATGGGGTGTTGCGGCTGAGCGGCGCGGCGTCGCTCGTTTGGGACGAGTAACTGACAGGGTGGGTTCCGCGGGCGTCAGATTCATCGTGACAGTTCAGCCGCATAGTCCGATCAAGTGAGGACCAAATGAGCAATCAGCTCGGTACCTTCTTGAGCATCTCCAGGCCGACCTTGGCGGCAGCGATTTCGCGCAGGGCCAGGACAGTGGGCTTGTCCTTGGCTTCGATCTTCGGCGTATGGCCTTGCAGCAGCTGGCGCGCGCGGTAGGTGGCGGCGAGCGTGAGCTGGAAGCGGTTGGGGATCTCTTTCAAGCAATCTTCAATCGTGATGCGGGCCATGCAAACTCCTAAATAGCGTTATCAGCCTAGTTCGGCGTGGATGCCCAACTGGGCAAAAAGGGAAGCGTTTCGCGCAGCTTGTTGCGCGAAGCGGCAACGGGCGGCTCTGACAATCGATGTCAATTCGGCCAGCGCAGTTGCAAACTCTTGATTAATAATAACATATTCACATTCGGAAGCGTGGGCAATCTCCCCGCCTGCGGCCAAAACGCGACGCAGGATCACATCGGGCGCATCCTGGCCGCGCTTTTTCAGCCTTTCTTCCAGCGCCGGGATCGACGGCGGCAGGATGAAAATGCCGATGGCCTTGGGAAACAGCTTCTTGACCTGGTGCGCCCCCTGCCAATCTATTTCCAGTAAGACATCGGTGCCGCTTTTCATCTGTTCTTCGATCATCAGGCGCGAAGTGCCGTAATAATTGCCGAATACCTCGGCCGATTCGAGGAATTCCCCGGCGGCACGCCGCGACAGGAAGTCGTCCTCGTTCGTAAAGTAATACTCGCGGCCATGCTGCTCGCCGGGACGCGGCGCCCGGGTCGTGTAGGAAATCGACAGCTTGATCGACGGCTCCTGGGCCAGCAAGGCATTGACCAGGGTCGACTTGCCGGCGCCGGAGGGGGCGACGATGATGAACAGGCTGCCTGAGGATTGGTGTAGATTTGACATGCTCGCCTCGGTGGTGGACTGTGCCTGTAGTGTAATGGAAAGCGTTGGCGGCGGGCTACGGCGGTATTGAAAAATTTCCTTTTGGGAAACTTGAAGGGGATTCCGCGATTTGTGTCGGGCGTAGGGGACGATTCAAAAGCAGGATCGCGATGCCGGGCCACGATCCTGGAGGCCGGGACCTATCTCTTCGAATGCATGCACTACATCGAATTGAGCCCCGTCCGGGCAGGAATGGTGCGTCATTCGTCGTTCAGGGATCACAGAACCGGTTTCCACGCCCCATGAATCTGTGAACTGACGGCGCGCATGGCTGCGCCTTGCGTGTCCGGGTCGAAGCCAAAAAAGGCCTGATCGAACTGCGCACCAAGCTTCGCCTTTAGCGCTTCGGTCTGTTGAAGGATGGTTTCGCTATCCTTTGGCATGATCTGCCGAAATTGGCCGACGGGCAGGAAGCTCCAGGCCCACGCGCCGTTGCCGCCGGCGCCAGGCGCGGGATCGGGTGGCAGTTTGCCGGTGGAAATCAGCGCGGCACCCACGTAGCATTCCGCCAAGCTTTGGCGCTGGCTGCGCGGGATGCTCTGGATGGAACGCCACGCAGCGAGTGTGGGGGCCTTAGGCCAGATATCGACGACTGCAGCCGATACCTTTTGGATTGCGTCCACGTCGCCGCCGAAATAGGCGCGATGAAGCGTTTCCGTGCCGACGGCCTGCTCAAGTTCCGCGGCAGCTTGCGACCAACGCTTGCCGTTTGGCAGTTTGCTGAGGTCATATGGAGCGAACTTTCCGATGGCGTGTCCCGGTAATTGGTCGGCAAAGTGTTCGGTCAGCGCTTCCTCGATGGTTCTCCAATGTGGGCTGTGACGCATCGCTTTCGCAAACTTCGGATGCGTGAAGCAGTGCAAATATTCGTGATGGACCGCATGCAGTCCCCCGCCGTTTGGCGCAAAGCGGTTCAGTTCGAAGTCGACAGGTTCCATGTCTCCGGGGGAGCGTCCGCCGCGCGTCACCCTGCCACTCGTACCCATCGGAAGATCGTAGCTGATGCGTGGCTCGAGGTTGTGGCAGGCGCTATCTGTCGGGATGTGGGCGCCATGCCGATCGAGCACGTCTGCTTTGCCCTGCTGGATGGTTTGTTCTGCGATGCGTTCGCCGAAGCTTATGATGCCGCCCATCGTCGCCACAGGGTGGCGAAGCGCCTCGCCAGGATTGCGCAGGGTGCGGTAGCCGGCCGAGATGGCGAGCATGCCGACGTAACCTTGCCACACCCGGTAAGCGGCGCGCATCGCTGTGTTGCCTACGCGGCGAGCGAGCGGCATTTGCGTATCGCGGGCGCCACTGCTTGCGGCTGGCGCCGCGAGTTCGGGAGCGGATGGTTCGCCATCCGTTCGCCGTTTGCGTAACGATGGGGCTGCCTTTGGCGACTCGCCCGAAGCGGATGCCGTTGCGATGCTGTCTTTTGATGCCGACGGGCCGATCGAACGCCGCACACTCGAAGCCGACGCGGCCCCCGACGACCCTCGTGCGAGCCGGCCAAGCGCCTGTAAGTGGTGACTCTGCGCCTGCGACCCGCCACCACTGGATTTGCGATCTTCGCTTTGCGTGTCGGCGGTTTCATTTGAATCTGCATCCTGAGCGGGGACAAACGGCTGGCTCGATTGAACTTTATGCATCTTGCGCCTCATGAATCCGTGACAGTCAATCCTATTGGCCAGGTCTAATGAACTCTTTCATCCGCACGAAATAACCCGGCTGCCAGCGAAACAGCCATGCGGAACAGATACTGCGATTGCCGGCAGCAGCAACCAATCGCCTCGCGGGGCATGGGTAAGACAGTCTGACTTCAATACACAATGAAAATTGATTGAATGGATTATGTTTAAGATAAGATGGCGCGTTCTTTGATAGCATGTGGCAAAAGTCCGCAATATCAGAAATATCCGACTCGACAAAAAAGGCAGATACAGATGACGACAGCTAGCGCAAGCATCGATCCAACAGAAATGCAGCACGGCGCGGAATTGCGCAAAGGCTTGCTGAAGACACTATGGCAGGCGGTGTTGCTTCTGTTCCTCGTGCCGGCTGTGGCGTTTGCCTTCGTGAGCTATGTCGATTGGAGCCTCGACCGGCATTTCTTTGCCGAGGTGGAGCAAGAGCTCTCGGCGCGCAACGTCGATAGCGACAAGCTGCAAACCGTTCGCGCTAATTTACACGCGCATCCGCCTTCGGCGATTTGCCAAGCGACCCCCGAAGAGCTGACCAGGTTTTATGGCGAGGCGGATTGCTCCGCCGGCAGCACCTTTTGGCAGTTCAATCTGGCTCGCCAGTTGGCTTTGATTTCCCTGGCAGTCGGGTTGGCGACGCTGCTGGCGGTCGGTGTGCTGGGGCGTGTAGCGTTCATCAATCGCCGGTGGCAATACGGCTCCCTGATGGTCGGCTGGCGCATGTTGATGGCGACCAGCGTGGTGCAGGTGCTGATTCAGGGGGCGCTGGCGGTCTGGCTGGCATTTTGGCTGCCGGCTTATTTCTTCGAGCGCTACTCCATCAAGCTGATCGGCCTCGCCGGGATCATCGCCGGCGGGGCTGCGCTCGTGGTGATCGCCAGGATTTTCCACCGGCCGCAATCGGCGATCCACGTCGAGGGCGAGCGTTTGAGCGAAGCGGCGGCGCCGCGCCTGTGGCAACGCGTGCGCGAAATTGCCGAGCGGCTGAAGACGGCGGCGCCGGACCAGATCGTCGGCGGCATCGACGCAAACTTTTTCGTCACGCAGATGCCGGTGACGATCGCCAATGAGGTTCTGCATGGGCGCACGCTGTTCGTCAGCATTCCGTTGTTGCGCATCATGAGCACCGGCCAGGCCGATGCCGTGCTCGGGCACGAACTGGCTCACTTCAGCGGCGGCGACACCGACGCGAGTGCCAGGTTGAACCCGGCTTTGCAGCGTTACGACCATTATCTGAGCGCGCTGCGCGAGGGCGGCATGAGCCTGGTGGTGTTTCCGATCATGAACCTGTATCGCCTGCTGTTGCAATTGGCCATGTCGCGTGAAAGCCGCGAGCGCGAATTCAAGGCTGATCGCACCGCGGCATCGGTGACGTCGCCGCAGGCGGTGATCGAGGCGCTGGTCAAGGTCGCCGCCTATTCCACTTACCGCGGCAAGACCGAGGAAGCCTTGATCGCGCGCCAGGAGCGCCTGGACGACCAGCTCGGCCTCGGCGCCAGCGTGGCGCATGGCTTGCTGTCTTATGCCGCGTCCGAGCAATTTGCCGACGAAATGCGCAGCGCGCCTATTCCGCATCCCTTCGACAGCCACCCGCCGATGGCGCAACGCATGCAAAACGTCGGCCATCAGCTTGATGTTTCCGCCTTCTGTGACGTGGTGTCGGTCAAGCCGGACACTTGCTGGGTCGATGAAATCAATGGTGCCGATCAGATCGAGGAGCGCCTATGGGCTGCTTATGAGCGCCG
>DASVYZ010000305.1:0-3792 GCA_036391935.1 Burkholderiaceae bacterium
CAAGAAACCCGTCGCGCCGGCCATGAGCGAAGACGAAGCCTTCCTCGCGCTGCGCGACGCCGCACGCGCCGGGGACGAAGACAAGGCCGACAAGCTGGCCGAGCGGCTGACGTCCTACGACCTGGCATCCTATGTCGAATACTATCGCCTCAAGGCTCATCTGTCCGATGCTTCGCCGGACGAAGTCGAATCCTTCCTCGCTCGCTACAACGGCAGCGCCATCGCCGATCGCATGCGCAACGATTGGCTGCTTGCGCTCGGCTACACCGGCAACTGGAAGACTTTCGACGAGCAATACCCGCAATTCGTTCTCAACGACGACCGCCAGGTCAAATGTTATGCCTTGCTCTCGCGCGCGTTGAAAGGCGAGAATGTGGCTGCCGAGGCGCGCTCGCTCTTCACCGCGCCGAAGGAGTACGGCGACGGCTGCGCCAGCCTGATCCGCACGCTTTACCAGGCCGGACAATTTTCGCCCGACGAATTGCAGGCGCAGATACGGCTCGCGGCCGAGACCGCGCCGGCCAATGTGGTACAGCGCCTGGCTGGCATCGGCGATTTGTCCGAGGCGGCATACAGTGCGGCGCTCGATCATGCCGCCGCGGTCGTCGCGCGCGGACCTGGGGCGGTCGGACATGCCGTTTTCCTGGTTGCCTTGGGCCGCTCGGCCAAGTCCGATCCCGCCTTTGCCGCCGCCGCCCTGACACGCCATGCCTCGGCGCTGTCGAAAGATGAACAGGCCATAGGTTGGGCCCAAGTGGCCTATGAGGCGTCGTTCAAGCTTTCGCCCGATGCGATCGATTACTGGCGCCGCGCAGGGGCTGCGCCCCTGTCGTATGTCGAATTCCCGTGGCGCGTGCGCATGGCCTTGCGCGCCGGCGATTGGAAGATGGTCGAGAGCGGCATCCTGGCCATGCCGGAAAAAATGCGTGCTGAACCGGCCTGGGTTTATTGGTATGGCCGCGCCCTGCAGCAGCAAGGCCGCAATGAAGAGGCGCAGGCGCAATTCCAGTCGATCACGGCGCTGACCAATTTCTACGGCCAGCTTGCCTTGGAAGAGGAGGGCGGCACCATCACGGTGCCGCCGCGGCCCCAGCCGCCGACCGCCGATGAGGTGTCGGCCATGGCGCAGAACCAGGGCTTCCGCCGCGCGCTGCGTTTCTTCGATTTGAATTTGCGCAGCGAAGGCTACCGCGAATGGAATTGGGAATTGCGCAAGATGAGCGAAAGGCAATTGTTCGCCGCCGCCGAATTCGCGCGCCAGAACAATGTGCTCGACCGCATGATCAGCACCTCGGACCGCACGCGCATCGAGATGGACTTCAGCCAGCGCTTCCCGGCGCCGTTCGAAGACCTGATGCATCCTGCGGCGCAGACGCTGGGACTCGACGAGGCATGGATCTACGGCTTGATCCGCCAGGAGTCGCGCTTCGTCAGGAGTGCCCGGTCCTACGTCGGCGCGCAAGGCTTGATGCAGGTCATGCCGTCCACGGCCAAGTACATTGCGCGAAAGATCGGGCTGGACGGCTATACGCCGGCCCAGGCGGGCGAGATCGGCACCAACATCATCCTGGGCACGAACTATCTCTCCATCATCTACAACAACCTCGACAATTCGCAGGTGCTGGCCACCGCGGCCTACAACGCCGGCCCGGGCCGGCCGGCGACTTGGCGTTCCAGCTTGAGCAACCCGGTCGAGGGCGCGGTGTTCGCCGAATCGATTCCGTTCAATGAAACGCGCGACTACGTGAAGAACGTGTTGTCCAATGCCACCTATTACGCCGCCATCTTCGAAGACAGACCGCAGTCGCTGAAGGCAAGGCTGGGTATGATACAACCCAAGGGCTACGCGCCCAGTGATATACCTTGATCATGCAAAACACAGAACTCGACCCCATCCTGTCCCAAGTCCTGGGCGACCCGAAGAAGTCCGGCATGAAGCTCGTGATCGGAAACAAGCGTTACTCATCCTGGTCGATGCGGCCCTGGCTGGTCATGACGGCGTTCCATGTCCCGTTCGAGGAAATCAAGGTCAGGCTGCGCCGGCCCGACAGCGCGAGCCGCATCGCCGAATATTCGCTCTCGGGCCGCGTGCCGGTCTTGATCGACGGCGACATCACGGTGTGGGACTCGCTTGCCATCTGCGAATACCTGGCTGAACAATTCCCGGAAAAGGCCATGTGGCCGGAAAACGTGATGCAGCGGGCCATGGCGCGCAGCATGTGCGCCGAGATGCATTCCGGCTTCACGGACCTGCGCAACGCCATGTGGATGAATGTCGATGCGCGCTTTCCCGGCAAGGGCCGCACGCCCGGCGCGCAAGCCGATATCGGCCGCATCAGCGAAATGTGGGAGGAGTGCCTCGCCATGTCGAGCCCGCATGGCTACCTGTTCGGCGACTTCAGCATCGCCGATGCCTATTTCGCCCCCGTAGTGACGCGCTTTCTGACCTACGACGTCTCGCTCGCCCCCATGCTGCAAGCCTATGTCGAACGCGTGGCCGGCCACTTCGCCGTGGCGCGCTGGCTCAGGGAAGCACAAGCCGAAACTGATCGCGTCGAAGAACTCGACAGTTACCCAGACTGAGCCTGCCGCGATGAAGACTTATGCAGTCGGCGGCGCGGTACGCGACGGGCTTCTCGGCTTGCCGGTGCAAGACCGCGACTTCGTCGTGGTTGGCGCCACGCCGGATGAGATGATCGCCGCCGGCTACACGCCGGTGGGCAAGGACTTCCCGGTGTTCCTGCACCCGGAAACGCATGAGGAATATGCGTTGGCCCGCACCGAGCGCAAGACCGCGCCGGGCTACAAGGGCTTCGTATTCCACACCGACGCCGAAGTCACGCTGGAAGAAGATCTGATCCGGCGCGATCTCACCATCAACGCCATGGCGCGCGCCGAGGACGGCTGCATCATCGATCCTTTCCACGGCCGAGCCGACCTGCAGGCGCGCGTCTTCCGACATGTTTCGCAAGCCTTCGCCGAAGACCCGGTGCGCATATTGCGCGTGGCGCGCTTCGCTGCGCGCTTTGGCGATTTCACGGTGGCACCCGAAACCAGGCGCTTGATGCAGGATATGGTGGCGGCGGGTGAGGTCGATGCCCTCGTACCCGAGCGCGTGTGGCAGGAATTGTCGCGCGGCTTGATGGAAGCCAAGCCTTCGCGCATGTTTGAAGTGCTGCGCGATTGCGGTGCGCTGGCGCGTCTCTTGCCCGAATTTGACGACAAGCTATTGGCGCGCGCCTTGCCCTCGGTCGACCGTGGCGGGGACATGCAATTCGCCTTGCCGCAGCGTTTTGCCGTCATGACGCGCGATCTCGCAAAGGAAGCGGTCGACGATGTTTGCGAGCGGTTGAAGATACCGGGCGATTGCCGCGACCTGGCGGCCATGGCCGCGCGCGAGCAAGCAACAACCGCGCGCGCGCAAGAGTTGCAACCCGAGGAAATCGTTCGCCTGCTGGAACGTTGCGACGCCTTTCGCAAGCCGCAGCGATTTGTCGACATGCTGCAGGTGTTGAACTGCGATAGCGGACCGGCGGAGGGCGCGTCCGTTCAAGAGGGGCGCTTGAAAACGGCCTTGACGGCGGCGCAATCAGTCAACGCGGGGCAAGTGGCTCAGGCACATGCGGGAGCGCCGCAAGGGATTGCTGCTGCCGTGCATGCCGCGCGGGTGGAGGCGGTGCGGCTGCAACAGGGGCTCTAGAGCCTGTTATGGACTCCGCCAGGGGACGCGAACCCTCCGGGCAGCCCCAGGCAAGGCCCGCCTACCTTGTTGCAGCTCCTTGCCGTAGCACC
>DASVYZ010000306.1:0-5026 GCA_036391935.1 Burkholderiaceae bacterium
TTACTGGCCCAACATCCAGGGCCGCGGCGAATTCGTCAGGCTGGCGCTGGAAGAAGCAGGCGCCAAATACATCGACGTGGCACGCCGCTCGGAAAAAAGCGGCATGGGCATTCCGGCCATGCTTCGCCTGATGGAAAGTGCGGCGCAGGGCCGCTTGCCGTTCGCGCCGCCCTTTCTCAAATGCGGCGATGTCCTCGTCGGCCAGACCGCCAACATCTTGCTCTTTCTCGGTCCGCGGCTGGGCCTCGTTCCGGAAGACGAGGCTGGCAGGTTATGGGTGCATCAGTTGCAGTTAACGGTCTCCGATCTGATCACCGAGGTGCACGACACCCATCACCCGATTGCCGGCGGCTTGTACTACAAGGACCAGAAGGTGGAGGCGAAACGGCGCGCAGCGGACTTCATCGGGGTACGCATGCCCAAATTTCTCGATTACCTCGAAAATGTCATGCAGTGCAATCCGGCCGGTGAGCGCTATCTCGCCGGCGATTCCCTGACTTATGCCGATCTCTCGCTGTTCCAGGTCATCGAAGGCTTGCGCTATGCCTTCCCGCGTGCCATGGCGAACGTCGAGGGAGGGTATCCGTTATTGCTCGACCTGCACGACCGCATCGCCAAGCGGCCGCGCATCAAGCGCTATCTCGCTTCGGCGCGGCGCCTGCCGTTCAACAAACAGGGGATATTCCGGCATTACAAAGAACTTGATGCCTGACGTATCGCAGATCGGTGCGGAACGCTTCGCGCAGCACCGGCCTGCCCTCCTACAGGCACAACTCCAGCACTTTGCGGCTGACTTCAAGCGTCACGTCGCGCCGCTCACCCAGCGTCACCATGCGGTGACTCTCCAACTGCTTGAGCACTTCGGGGATATGGGCGGCTCCCAGCGCGTAGTCGGACAGCCTGGTCTTGACGTTCATGTGTTCGAAGAATTCACGTGTTTTGGCTATCGCGGCATCGATGCGCATGTCCTCGTCGCCGCCCTTGAGGTGCCAGATACGCTCGGCGTACTGCAGCAGCTTGGCGCGCTTGTCTTGCTTGCGCACCTGCAGCATGGCAGGCAGCACGATAGCCAGCGTTTGTGCATGGTCGAGGTTGTATAGCGCCGTCAGTTCGTGTCCTATCATGTGCGTGGCCCAGTCTTGCGGCACGCCGGCGCCGATCAAGCCGTTCAAGGCCAGCGTGGCGCACCACATGATGTTGGCGCGCACTTCATAGTTGTCCGGCTGGGCCAAAGCCTTCGGGCCTTCTTCGATCAGCGTCTGCAGCAAGCCTTCGGCGAAGCGATCCTGCAGCGGCGCGCCGGCCGGGTAGGTCAGGTATTGCTCCATTACATGCACGAAGGCGTCGACCACGCCGTTGCCGACCTGGCGTATCGGCAGCGTGAAGGTCTTGCTCGGATCGAGGATGGAAAATTGCGGGAACAGCAGCGGGCTGTTGAACGGGCTCTTGTTCTGGATCGCCTTGCGCGTCACGACGCCGCCGCTGTTCATCTCGGAACCGGTGGCCGGCAGCGTCAATACGGTGCCGAAGGGCAGGGCGGCGGCGATGTTGCGGCCGAATTTGTCGAGGATGGCCGCAGGATCGCCGGGGAACACGGCAGCCGCAGCGACGAACTTGGTGCCGTCGATGACGGAGCCGCCGCCGACGGCGAGCAGGAAGCCGATGTTTTCGCGCTTGACCAGTTCCACGGCGCGCATCATGGTCTCGAAACTCGGGTTCGGTTCGATGCCGGAAAATTCCTGCACATGGCGCTCGCCCAATGCCGCCTTTACCTCGTCGAACACGCCGTTGCTCTTGATGCTGCCGCCGCCGTACAGGATGAGGACGCGCACGTCCTTGGGAACGACCTTGTCGAGGTCGGCAATGCGCCCTTGGCCGAACAGGATGCGCGTGGGGTTTTGGAAATCGAAGTTTTGCATGTTGATTGGCTTCTCTGGATGAAGATTCGTTATTTTGCGCTGCGCTCAGCCCCGCATCAATTGCCCATGGCGCCGGCGGCGATTTCGTAGGAGCGCCGCCGCGCCCGATGATCGAAAATCTGCGAGGTGATCATCAATTCGTCGGCGCCGGTGCGGGCGATGAAATCATGGATCTCCTGATGCACGGTGCGAGCCGAGCCGATGGCCGAGCATGACAGGATGGATTGCAGCAAGGCTTGTTCTGCCGGACCGAGCTGTTCAGTATAACCGGGCTTGGGCGGCGGCAATCGTTTGGGCCGGCCGCTGCGCAGATTGACGAAAGCTTGCTGGGCCGAGGTGGCCAGCAGGCGCGCTTCTTCGTCGCTGTCGGCGGCAAACACGTTGAAGCCGAGCATGACATAAGGCTCCTGCAGCTCTCCCGAGGGACGGAAATGGGTGCGGTAGATGTCGATCGCCTCCGCCATCTGCGAGGGAGCGAAGTGCGAAGCGAAGGCGTAGGGCAGGCCGAGCATTGCCGCCAGTTGCGCGCCGAACAGGCTCGAACCGAGAATCCAGATCGGCAACCTGGCGCCGGCGCCCGGCACGGCGCGCACGGCCTGCCTGCCGTTGTCGGCCAGGTAATCCATCAATTCCGCCACGTCTTGCGGGAAGCCTTCCGGATCGCTGGTCAAGGTGCGGCGCAGCGCGCGCGCCGTGCTGTGGTCCGAACCGGGCGCGCGGCCCAGGCCGAGATCGATGCGGCCGGGAAACAGCGCCTCGAGCGTGCCGAATTGTTCGGCGATCACGAGCGGTGAGTGGTTGGGCAGCATGATGCCGCCGGCGCCGACGCGTATGGTCGAGGTGGCGCCGGCCACATGGGCGATCAAGACCGCCGTGGCGGCGCTGGCGATGCCCGGCATGCCGTGGTGTTCCGCCAGCCAGAAGCGATGGTAGCCCCAGCGTTCGCCATGCTGCGCCAGGTCTACGCTGTTCTTGAACGATTGCGCCGCGCTGCCGCCTTCGGCGATCGGGGCGAGGTCGAGGATGGAAAGTCGTGTCATCTTGCGGTGATGCATAGGATCGGGCAATCAGCTTAACCGAGAATCAAAATTGGCGCCGGACGCCGGCGCCGAGGCCGCGGCCGACGAAGCTGCGGCATTTTCGGTATGATCGAAATCCCTTTTCTTCACTTCCTTTGCTACGGGCCAAAACAATGAAAACACGCCGCCGTTTCCTCATGACCGCCCCGCTCGGGTTGCTGGCTGCCAGCCAGGCCAGCCTCGCCGCCAGCTCCGAGCAACCGCCGCCCGGCGCGCCGCCCACGTTCGGTACTGCGCCGCCTGTGGGTCCGGAAGTGGCGCCGGCAACGTTTGCCGAGGCGGAGAAGTTGATGCAGGTTACGATGACCGAGGCGCAGCGCCAGATGGCGGCGCAAAGCTGGAGCACCTCGATGGCCGGCATGCTGGAACGGCGCACCGGCCCGCACAAGGTGGTGCTCGAGCCGGAATTGGCACCGGCCTCGCAATGGAATCCGGTGTTACCCGGCTTGCCGGCCGGGCCGAAGCAAACACGCCTGGTGCGCAGCAAGCCCGATGCGGTGCCGCTGCCATCGCGCGACGAAGACATCGCGTTCGCGCCCGTGACGCAATTGTCGCGCTGGATCGAAACAAGGCAATTGAGTTCGGAGCGCCTGACGCAAATCTATCTGGCGCGTATCGAGCGACTCGACTCCAAGCTCCGTGCGGTGATCACGCTGACGCGCGACCATGCCCTGGCGCGCGCAAGGGAAGCCGACCGGGAAATCCGTGCCGGCAAATATCGCGGTCCTCTGCACGGCATCCCTTATGGCGTGAAAGATTTGCTCGATACCGCCGGGATCGCCACCACGTGGGGCGCGGAACCGTTCCGCGATCGTGTTCCCAAAGCAGACTCGACTGTCGTTACGCGTTTGAACGAAGCCGGCGCGGCGCTGATCGCCAAGCTGTCCCTCGGTGCGCTGGCCTTGAACGATATCTGGTTCGGCGGCCAGACCATGAACCCCTGGCTGCTCGAAGAAGGCGCTTCCGGCTCCAGTGCAGGCCCCGGTGCGGCGACGGCGGCCGCGCTGGTCGGGTTTTCGATCGGCAGCGAAACCGGCGGCAGCATCGTCAGCCCCAGCATGCGCTGCGGCGTGACCGGCTTGCGTCCCACCTATGGCCGCGTGCCGCGCACCGGGGCGATGACGCTGTGCTGGTCTCTGGACAAGCTCGGGCCCATGGCGCGCAGTGTGGAAGATACGTTGCTGGTGCTGAACGCCATCTCCGGTCCGGACGGACACGACCTCGCAGCACAGCCGTGCAAGCTCGATTTCGACGCGGCGGCGCCGGTCAAGGGCTTGAAGGTCGGCTATTTTCCGGCCTGGATGGAAGAGGCGCCGGCGACCGACGTCGATCGTGCCGCGCTCGCCTCGCTCAAGGCGCTCGGCTTGACCACCATTCCCCTGACCCTGCCCGAGTGGCCCTACGACAGCTTGAACCTGATCCTGTTCGCCGAGGGCGCGGCCGCCTTCGAAGAGATTACCCTCGACGGCCGCATCTCGCAGTTGCGCGAGCAGGTGGCCGATGCCTGGCCCAACCTGTTCCGCGAAGCGCGCTTCCTCTCCGCCGTCGATTTCGTCCAGGCCGACCGGCTGCGGCGCAAGGTGGCGCAAGAGATGGCGCGCATCATGGGGGAAGTCGACCTGCTGATCGTGCCTTCGCTGCGCGACGAGATGCTGACCATTTCGAACAATACCGGCCACCCCTCTCTGACGCTACGCACCGGCTTTGTCGACGTCGCCGAGGCGCGCAGCGACTGGGCTCCCGATCCGGCCAAACCGCTGCCGAAATTCAACCCGCCGCGCCGCGTGCCGCACGGCGTGACCTTGATCGGCCGTTTGTTTGACGAGGGTACGATTGCGCGCGTCGGATTGGCGCTCGAAAAGCAAGCCAAGGTGTCAGGCGAAAGGCCGCCGGGCTTCTAGTGTCCCGAGTCATGAATTCGTTACTTAAATATGGCGAGAATCAACGCGATACAGCGTCACAAATGCTCGCAAGGCTCCAGCCTTGCTGTGCTTTGTTCCTTGTCTCGCGCCGATTTCGCCACATTTA
>DASVYZ010000307.1:0-11636 GCA_036391935.1 Burkholderiaceae bacterium
ACGCCGCAGGCGTCGTGTTCATTGTTCGGATCGTATAGTCCTTGCGCGTGCATGGGCGTTCTCCAGCTTTTTATCAGGTCGAAGCCAAAGAATAGTGCACTGCAAAAGTTTACTCAACAACTATAAAAAGGGGTCGGAGTAAATTAATTCGAATTGAATTTTTAAGATTTGCTTTAATAGGGACAGAGTAAATTACTGTAATTCATGCCGATTCCGGTGGTTTTTCGGCTTCCGACACGACGACTTTCCGTGGCCGTCCTCGCCTGCCAGGACCTACCTGCCGGTTGATCTGCTTTTCCAATTCGCTCTTGTAGATATCGCTGCCCAACACCCAACCCTTATGCGCACTATCCCCCACGAGCTGCAATTCCGACGATGTGAGCGCTTGCTCAGCCATCTGCTGATACGCCGCCTCGCGTTGAAAAGGAGTATTGCCCAATGACCAATAAATCATGTGGTCAGTCACGAGCGGATCGGGCTTGCTGCCAATGTGGTGCCGGTAGCTCGACCATGCGTAGTCTTGCGCGTTTGCCACCAGCCCGGCACGTACCGGATTGGTTTCGATGTAGCGGCAGACCAACAATAAATAGTGCTCCGCATCAATAACGCCCGCCTTGAAGCGTCCCTGCCACAAGGTCCCGGAGCGCTGATATTTGCGGTTGAAATAAGGGACATAGTGTCGTCCCGCCCACTGCATCATGCGCGCCAGGCCCTCAGTATCGCTTGGCGTAGCGGCCAGATGCACGTGATCGAGCATCAGGACGTAGGCGTGAATCGCAACCTTGTAGAGCTTGGCCGCGTCGCGCAGCCAGTTGATGAAGTACTGATGATCTTCGGTGTCGCGAAAAATGGTTTGCCGGTCAACGGCAAACTGCACCACATGGTGCGCTTGAGAAGGGACGACGAGTCGAGGCTGGCGAGCCATGGAGTTCCTGCAGGTCGTGCTGACAGCGCAGATTATACCGGTTCAGGCGCATTTATTCACTCCGACCCCATTATTTGAGCCTGCGGATGGGTGCGCCAAATGGATAGCATTGGCCGAAGGCCAAAATTTCCATTGACGTTTAATGACTTATCCACTACCTTATGGTTGTGAATAGTTTGAATACCACATTTGCGGCTTTGGCAGACCCTACTCGGCGAGCGATGATCGAGCACCTTGCCCGCGGCCCCGCCTCCGTGCATGGCTTGACGGAACTGTTCGCAGTTTCGCAGCAGATGATTTCAAAACACATTGCCTATCTGGTGCGGGCGCAACTTGTCGTCAAAACGAAACAAGGGCGGGAAAGCATTTGTACGCTCAGGCCGGAAGCAATAAAGCCCGTTAGCGACTGGGCAATCAGCTATCGCCAATTCTGGGAAGAAAGCTTCGACAAATTCGAAGTTGTTGTTAACCAAATGAAAGCAATGGAGGTCGGACATGACGCAAAACACGAATGAAGTAGAACGGCTGCAGGTCAGCCGGGTTTTTGAGGCACCGCGCGAACTGGTTTGGAAAGCCTGGACTGAACCGAAATATGTGATGCAGTGGTGGGGGCCGAAGGGTTTTACAACTCCTGTCTGCGAGATTGATTTCCGCGTGGGAGGGAAATTTCTCTATTGCATGAAGACACCGGACGGGCAGGAGTTCTGGAACGCCGGCGAATACCATGAGATTGTCTTATACGAAAAAATCGTCTCTTCCATGTACTTTGCCGACTCAAAAGGCAACAAGGTTGCGCCGGAACAGTATGGAATCGAGCATGAAGCCATTGAGGATGCGCACGACCTGACGCTTTTCGAAGACCTTGGAAACGGCCGGACCAAGCTCACCTTCATCGGCAACGAGGCCATGCAAGAAGCCATCAAGAGCGGCCAACTGGAAGGCTGGAACGAGATACTCGACAAAGCCGCGGAATTTATTGCGGGGCTGGCGCGGGCACGTTAAGGCCAGGTTCCGGCATGCATTTTCCGGATGCCGGCTTTAGCCCAACGCCATCGTTGCAGCGTGCGCCTGAATCATCGAATATGAGGAAGTTCAAATCGGCTTGCCAGCCCCGATACGATGGAGGGCCGATTTCATTTTTGCCCGCACCCGAATAAAGCCGCGATCGTACAGCCATTCATACCGCATGGCGCCCGTCCGTGCCGCTCCACCGTTCCTTCGTCGCATTTAACCAATCCAGCACTCTGTTTGATTATCATGTGCGAATCTGGACACAGATTTTCGCCATGAACGAACGCAACAAACCGGCTATCGCCCCCGACGAACCCCTGCCCCTGGCGCTGATCCGGCTCTTGGGCGGCTGGGGCGGGCAATCGCTGAACTATCCCGTCTTCAGCCCGACCTGGTTCCGCTACAAAATCCTGTCCTTCCTCCTGCCGATGGTCTTGCTGGCCATCGTGCTGATCGGCGTCGGGGCGCTGTCGCGCGAAGCGTCCACCACGCCGCACGGCTGGTATCTGTGGCTGGGCGAATTGGCCTTGAACTGGATCGAGATCAGCTTGCTGATCGTGGTCGGGCGCTGGCTCGCCACGTTCGTCTACCGGCGCCATTGGCCGCAGCGCAAGGAAGCTGCAGGCATTGCCGCCGCGCTGCTCATCGGCATCGTATGCGCGACCATCGTCAGCGAAAACGATCACCTGACCAAATACGACAAGCCGGCGGAATCCAGCCAGGCAGGCGCAGCCGGGACCGGCGCGAATGCCGACGCCAAGGCCGCCGCCGAAGCTGCGGCCAAGGCGGAAAAGGAAAAGAACGAGAAGGCCAAGAAGGAAGAGCGCTCGCGCGCGATAGGCCGCATCATCTGGTTCGTGCTCGTGGTCGGCGTCGGCGGCCCGCTCGACTATATCCGCTACTTCCGGCAAAAGCGCGTGATGCAGGATGCCGCCTTGATGCGCGAACTCGAACGCGCCAAGGAAGGCCGCACCGAAGCCGAGCTGCGCCTGTCGGTACTGGCGGCACAGATCGAACCGCATTTCCTGTTCAATACGCTGACAGGGGTGCGTTCGGCCATACGCAGCGACCCCGAGCGCGGCATTGCCATCATCGACCACCTGGTGGAATACCTGCGCGCGACGATCCCGCAGATGCGCAACGACGCCGGGCGCAGCCAGGTCGATCTCGCTTCGCAGCTCGATGCCGCGCGCGCTTATCTCGGCGTGATGCATTTGCGCCTGCCGCGGCTGTCGTACGACATTGTGTGCGATCCCGATCTGCTGTCGCACCCGGTGCCGCCCTTGATGCTGATTTCGCTGGTGGAAAACGCGGTCAAGCATGGCATCGAATTGAAGCCCGGGCCTGCGCGTATCGAGGTGCGCGCCGAGCGGAAGGAAAAGCGCCTGGAAATTGCGGTAATCGATGACGGCGCGGGCTTCAGCAATGCCGCCGCCGGCAGCGGCATCGGGCTGGCCAATGTGAGGGAACGGCTGGCCCAGCTTTACGGCGATGCCGCCGCGCTCTCGCTCAAAGCCAGGCCGGAAGGCGGCGTGATCGCCGCGATCGCCCTGCCCTTTGAGGAAGCCTGACGCCATGCCCACCGCCATCATCGCCGACGACGAAGACCTGGCCCTCGGCGAATTGCGCGCCATGCTGAAGCAAGCCTGGCCGGAACTGGAGGTCATCGCAGCCTGCGACAACGGCACCGACGCGCTCGAAGCCATCATGCGCCGGCAACCGGACGTGGCTTTTCTCGATATCCGCATGCCCGGCCTGACCGGGCTCGACGTGGCGCAAGCCGCAGCCGGCAAATGCCAGGTGGTGTTCACCACCGCCTACGACGCGCATGCCATCAAAGCCTTCGATCTCGGTGCGCTCGATTACCTGCTGAAGCCCTTGACCAAGGCAAGGCTCGATCAAGCCATCGAGCGCCTGCAGGACCGTCTACGTGCACGCCTGGCCAGCCAGGACGGCGCGCCTGACTGGGCGCGCGTCGTCAGCGAACTCGACCGCCGGCTGGCACAGGCACGCCAGAATGAAAGGCTGCGCTGGATCAGCGCCAGCGTGGGCGACACGATCCACCTGTATTCGATCGAGGAAGTGGTGTACTTCGAGTCCGACCTGAAATACACCCGCGTGGTCACGGAAAAGGATGAGGCGCTGGTGCGCCTGACCTTGAAGGAAATCCAGAACGGGCTGGACCCCGACCAATTCTGGCAGGTGCACCGCGCCACCATCGTGCGTGCCAGCGCGATCTCGTGCGCAAGGCGCGACGAAGCCGGCGGCATCACGCTGGAATTGCGCAACCGCGACGAAAAGATCAAGGTGAGCCGCGCCTATGCCTGGCGCTTCAAGGGAATGTAGATAGGGCTGTGGCGCGCTTGCACGTGCGCCGGCGAGCCCGTGTAAGGCAGTCAGTGGCAACCTTGGCGCGGGAGCGGACTTCCGGCTAGAAAATGTCTTTCGACTTGATCTGGTCGCGCTGGCGCCGCTGCTCGATGACGTTGACCAACAGGGTATGCAGCTCATTGAGCGGGACGATTTCCGCCGCTTCGATCTTGGACGGGGGCAGGGCCATGCTCCAATCGCCGTAGATGAAGGCCATGGGATTGCGGTTGATCGTCAGGGGCAGGACCATGAAGCTGCGCGCGTCGAACAGCGCGCCCTTCCACCAGCGCGGCAGCTTGCTGGCAAAGGCCGGCGCATGGGCGTTTTCGACGAAGATCATCTTGTCGTTGGCCAGCGCCGCGTGAAACACGTCGGGCTGATAGGCGTCGGGGAACCAGAGCTTGTCAAGCAGGGCCGGCATGCCTTCGCCGAAGCCGAGGCGCACCACGTAATGGTGGCGCTCGTTGTTGCGCACGAAAACGATCGCGCGCGTAAAGCCCAGGCCCTGGTACACCGTTTCCAGCGCAATGCTCAGCAACTGACGCGCATTGGCGGTATTCATCGCCTCGCGCAAATCGGTCACGCCACGCTTGAGCAACTGCACCGATTCGGCCGGCTTGCCGAGGCTGCGCAACTTTTCCGCTTCCTTCCTCGCCGCGCCGCCGGCAAACCTGCCCGGCGCCGCCACCACGGCTTCGTCTTCTATCATCTGCAGGGCGGAATCGACTGCGGCCAGGATCTGGCCCGCTTCGAGCCCGAGCATGCCGGTATAACCACCGACCATCCGCGCCAGTTCGGCGGTATCCGCCACGTCGTCACGGCAGATGATTTCGGCGCAGCGCGAGGATACGGTGGACACCGTCGCCAGCCACTGCTCGTGGTCGATCGGCTCCTCCACCGTTCTGGGCGCGACCTGGGTCATGCTGTTGACCAGGGAGGCCGGAAAACCCCACTGGCGCGCAATCACGCGGCCGATCTCGTCCAGGCCCAGACCGAGGACGCGCTGCGCCGCTTCCTCCTCGCTCGCGCCTGCATCGATCGCCTGGCCGACCGCGCCCCACAGTTGCGGCAGGTAGAACGTGACCATGGTACGGCCCAGCGTATGCAGCATGGAGCAGACCACGACCTCCTCCACGTCGCGCGTGTTGGCCGAGGAAGCCACCTGCCGCCCGATGTGCCCGGCCAGCACGGCCTTTTCCAGCTCGCCGCGCGTGCCCGGCGCATCCGGCGCGGCATTGGTCAAGCCGTCGATGAGCTTCAAGCCGAGCGCAAGATGGCCTATCGATTCCGTGCCCAGCACCGTGACTGCCTTCGACACGGTGTTGATGCCCGAACCGAACACCGAATACATGGCGCTGTTGGCCAGGCGCAGTACGCGCTGCGTCAAGGCCGGATCGGACAGCACCGTCTTGGTCATGTTGAATTCATCGTCGTTCTCGCCGTTCATGGCGCCGATGATGGAATTGATGACCTTGGAAAATCCCGGCAAGTCGCCGCGCGCACGCACGCTGGCCCACAGCAGTTCGAGCGTCTTCCCGGCGTCGGCCGGGCTGCCGAAGACGGCGCTCATGCGGCGTGCGTCCCCGGCCTGGGCTCCGCGTGAGGCAGCACGCCGGTCTGCAAAGCCAGGATCGCCTCTTCCGGAGGCAGGGGCCGGCCGGTCAGGTAGCCCTGGATCATGGTGCAGCCTTGCTTGGAGAGGAAGCTCAATTGCTGGTCGTTTTCCACGCCCTCGGCAATCGTCGTGAGGTTCAAGTGGCTGGCCAGCGAGAGCACCACGTTGCAGATTGCCGCGTCCTTGATCGAGACCGGCAAGTCCTTGATGAAAGCGCGGTCGATCTTCAAGGCGGCAATGGGAAAGCGCTTCAGATAGGCCAGCGAGGAATACCCTGTGCCGAAGTCGTCGATGGCAATGCGCACGTTGCGCGTGGCGATCGCATTCAACAGCGTCTCGGCGTATTCGGGGTCCGACATCAGGATGCCCTCGGTAATCTCGAGCAGCAACTGACTGCCCTTCAGGCCCGACAGGCGCATGGCATCGTCCATCACGCGCAGGAACTGGTCGTTGCGGAACTGGCGCGGACTGACGTTGACCGAGACATACAGGCTGCGCCCCGCCGCTTGCTCGAAGTGCCGCACCTGCACGCAGGCGGCTTTTAGCGCCCAGGCGCCCAGCAGGTTGATCAAACCGTTCGATTCGGCCATGGGGATGAACTGCGCCGGCGAAATCGAGCCGTGCTCGGGGTGCATCCAGCGCATCAGCGCTTCGAAGCCGACGATGCGCCGTGTGTGGGCGTCGAGGATGGGCTGGTAGAACAGGCGGAATTCGCCGTTGCGCACGGCATCGAACATCGCCGCTTCCATCGAGACGTCGTGCTCGGGCAGGTCGAATTTTTCCGCGTCGTAGATCACGCAGCGCGACTTGCCGGTTTCCTTGGCGCGGTAGAGCGCCGTGCTGGCATGGGCCAGCAACTTGACTTCCGTGTCGCCATGTTCGGGGTAGATCACCGCGCCGATCGAGGCGCTCACGTAGAGCGTATGGCCGTCGATCTCAAACGGCAATTGCGTCGTGGCGATCATGCGCCGCGCAATGACTTGTATTTCGCCCGGATCGACCGCCGCCGGCAGCACCGCCACGAATTCGTCGCCGCCGACGCGCGCCAGCGTATCGATGGTGCGCAGCACTTCGCGAAAGCGCACCGCCGCCACGCGCAAGAGCGCATCGCCCACTTGATGGCCGAGCGCGTCATTGACTTTCTTGAAATCGTCGAGATCGAGCGCGATCACGGCGAAACCGGTGCCGGTGCGCTTCGATTGCGCAATCGCCATGCGCAGGCGGTCGGACAGCAGCGACCTGTTGGGCAGGCCGGTCAAATCGTCGTGCGTCGCCATGCGGCGCAGTCGTTCTTCGGCGGCATGCTGCTCGGCAATGTCATGCACCACGACCAGATATTCGAATTGATCATCGTCGCTTGCGCAAGCGGTGATTTGCCACTCGCACCAGCGCGGCCCTTCCGGCGCCTTCAGGCGCGCCTGCAGGCGCCCATTGCCGAGCGAATCGCGTGCCTCGTTCAAGGCCGCCTCAAACAGCGGCCGATCCTCCATCGCGACGCAAGAAGACAGTGCAGAGCCACTCGCCACCGCCGGTCCGGCCATGGTCGCCGCACGTCGGCTGGCATAAAAGATCCGCCCGGCGCCGTCAGCACGCAAAACCATATCCCCAGCCGCTTCCATCAAGCTCTCGAACGTGAGCTTGGCGGCAAGCTGTTGCTGATTCATCCTTCCAGGAAACATAGCGGGGAATTTGTCTGTTTATCGGTAACGCATTAACGGCGAAAAACCTGCCCAGCAACCTTTCGCCTCGCGAAAGGTTCTCAAGCGCAAGATTTACCATCCCCCGAACTTGCCACAAAGCAAGTTATTGTAACAAATTACAACTCCAAGAAAATATTCAAATTGGCAATACTTGTTCTTTTCAGCAATTTTAATGCAGCAATTGTCAAATGACTCAATTGATTTATTCAATATAATTTATTCCGCTAAAAACGATGCGGAAATGCAACTGAACTGGTATCAAGGCGGCAGGGTTTTGCATGAGTTTTGTGCAGTTTCCTTAATCACGCATGCGTGGCGGCAAAATCAATTCGGATAGCGCGCCTCGATCTTGGCTGAAGTGCCGTCCGCCGCCATTTGCTTCAAAGCGTCATTGAGCTTGGCCACAGTCGCCGGCGCAACGGCGGGGTTGCATGCGAGGTACAAATCGGTATGCCCGAAGGTCAGCACCGGCACGATGCGCTCGGTCAAGCCCTGCTTGGCCAGCAGAGCGGTGGCGCGCGTGCGCGACGAGGCCCAGAAGTTGAAGCGGCCGTTCAACAGCTTTTGCGGATTGAAGTCATCGCCCGGTGCGGTATCGACGCGATAGCCATTATTGGCAAGCCAGACCGAAATCACATCCTGCAAATAGCCGCCCAGCACCTCCTTGCGCACATCCTCCAGCCTGGCCGGCTTGTTGGGATAGTCGGCACGCGCATACAACACCCAATCGAGCGTCGCAACCGGCCCCACCCAATGGAACAGCGGTTCGCGTTCGGCAGTGCGTCCGGCGGAGAACACACAGACATCGGGGGTGGACAAGGCAGATTGATAAGCGCGCGCCCAAGGCATCAAGTCGGCATGTTCGGGCACGCCGACACGGCGGAAAGCTTCTTCCAACTTTTCGGCGGCGACACCGACCAGCTTGCCATCCTTGTTGAGCATATTGTGTGGCGGGTCGTCTTCGGTGACGAGTTCGATAGCGCGGACTTGCAGAGCGCAACACAACAGCAAGCCCGCCATTAAATACTGAAAGCGCCTCATCGCAACCCCTCCCATGCGTAGATCTTTGCCAGCTTCCAATGGCACGGCTCTCGATTCAGAATGAGCCCAATCCCGAGAGGCGTCAACCCGAGTTTTTCTTGCGTGGAAAATTGAACACACGCGCCTTGCGGCACCGCTATCATTGGGTCTTTTCAACATTTTATATCACAGCGTGATATATTACGATTTTCACCGCCTCAGGCCTTTGCCATGTCGATTGCCGCCCTGCCCAATTCCGACTTTCCTTCTTCTTTACCCGCCGGCGGCGACGATGAAGAACTTGGCAAGAAGGAATTCGAAGCACTCGCGGAGTTCCGCTATCAATTGCGCCGCTTCGAGCGCTTTTCAGAAACCGCGATCCAGGCCTGCGGCATCACGCCGCTGCAATACCTGCTCTTGTTGCACATCAAGGGCTATCCGGGCCGGGAATACGCCAACGTCGGCGAACTGGCGGACAGGCTGCAAGCGATGCCGCACGGCGTGGCGGCACTGATCTCGCGTTGCGAAGCCAACGGCCTGGTCGCACGCAGGCAAAGCGAGATCGACCGCCGCCAGGTCGAAGTGCGCCTGCTGCCTGCCGGCGAAGAATTGCTGCAAAAGCTCGCCAGCCTGCACCGCAAGGAACTGCGTACCCTGAACGGCGTGTTCCCGATTCCGCTCATCAACTTTTAATTTTCTCCATGCATCAAGAAGACCAACGGCGCGCGCATCGTCGTGATTTCGCCGCCGACCATCGCCTATTGCGCATCGCCATCATTGCCGCCGTCATCGGCCTGTTCAGCACAGCCGGCGCCTGGCTGCTGTTGCACCTGATCCGTTTTTTCACCAACCTGTTTTTTTTCCAGACCTTCTCCGGCGCATTCCGTTCGCCGGCCGAGAATACACTCGGCCCCCTTGTGATCGTCGTACCCGTCATTGGCGGCTTGATCATCGGCTTGATCGCGCGCTACGGCTCGCCGCAGATACGCGGCCACGGCATTCCCGAAGCAATCGAAGCCATCCTGTTCGGCAAGAGCAAGATGTCGCCCAAGGTCGCAATATTGAAGCCGCTGTCTTCCGGCATCGCCATCGGCAGCGGCGGCCCATTCGGCGCGGAAGGCCCGATCATCATGACGGGCGGCGCCATCGGCTCGCTGATCGGTCAGCATTTCCACATCAGCGGCGCCGAGCGCAAGACGCTCCTGGTGGCCGGCGCCGTGGCCGGCATGACGGCCGTGTTCGGCACACCGATCGCCGCGGTGATGCTGGCGGTGGAATTGCTGCTGTTCGAATTGCGCCCGCGCAGCCTGCTGCCGGTCGCCATCGCTTGCGCCGTGGCCGGATTCGCCCGCCCCTATATTCTCGATGCCGGCCCCCTGTTCCCCTTGCAAACCACGCCGGTCGGCCCGCTTGATCTGCTGTCCTGCGTATTGGCCGGTATCGCCAGCGGCGCCTTGTCCTGGCTGCTGTCGACTTCGCTATACAAAGTGGAAGATTGGTTCGGCAAGCTACCGATCCACTGGATGTGGTGGCCGGCCTTAGGCGGTATCGCGGTCGGCATCGGCGGCTATCTGCAACCGCGCGCGCTCGGCGTGGGCTATGACGTGATCGGCGATTTGCTGCACGATCACCTGGCACTGACGGTCGTCGCCACCCTGCTGGCTTGCAAGGCCTTCATGTGGGTCATCAGCCTCGGTTCGGGCACCTCGGGCGGCGTGCTGGCCCCCTTGCTGATGCTGGGCGCTGGCTTGGGTGTGGTGCTCGGCCCCTATCTGCCGGGCAGTCATCCGGCCTTGTGGCCGCTGGTGTTCATGGCGGCAACCCTGGGAGGCATGATGCGCGCCCCCGTGATGTCGGTGATGTTCGCCTTCGAATTGACGCAAGACGCCAATGCGCTCTTGCCGCTGCTGGCCGCGTCGGCCGTGGCTTACGGCTTCACCGTGCTGACCATGCCGCGCTCGATCCTTACCGAAAAGATCGCGCGGCGCGGCTACCACATCTACCGCGAGTACGGCATCGACCCGCTGGAGCGCCACAACGTCGCCGAAGTCATGACGCAAGAGATAGAAGCGATCGCAGGCGAATCAAGCTTGGCCGAGGCGATGGACCGCTATTTCGGCGCGCAGCAGCGCCATCGTGCCTTCCCAGTGGTGCGCGGCAAGGCCTTTATCGGCATGCTCGAACGCGATGCGCTTGTCTCAGGCTTGCAGAAGGGCACGGCACAGCAGGTCGCCGACCTGTTCGGCGCCAACGTGCCCATCATGGCCTTGCCTGAAGAGACTTGCCGCATGGTCGCCACGCGGCTTGCTGTGCACGGCTTGGAACGCCTGCCCGTGGTGGTCGATGCGGCGACGCGCGAATTGATCGGCGTAGTCAGCCGCAGCGACCTGATCAAGCCTTCATTGGCCCTGCATGCGGAAGAACACCAGCACGAGAAATTACGCTGAGCTTCGCACTTTGACTAGCGTGGAATGATCGCGCCGCGGTGCTGGATTACGCGGCCGGCCAGCGCGTGGCCGGCCGCAGCCGCCTGGGCAGCGGATTTCCCCGCCAGGCGCGCCGCGAGATAGGCGGCGCCGAACGAATCCCCGGCCGCCGTGGTATCGACGATGTTTGCCACGGGTTGCGGCGCCACCTCGGTGCGCTCATCGGCGATTTGCACAATGCAGCTTGCCGCACCGCGCTTCAAGACGATTTCCCTGACGCCGCATGCTTGCGCGCGCGCAATCGCCGCGGCGCAATCGTCCTTGCTCGCGCCATGCAAGGCTGCCTCGTCGTCGACCGTCAGTAGAGCCACGTCGGCCAACTCCAGCATGCGCACATAGGCCGCAATCGCATGCTCCCGGTCCGGCCACAGGCGCGGCCGGTAATTGTTGTCGAACACGATCTTGGCGCCATGGCGGCGGCACTCGGCCAATATGTCGAACAGCAGTTCGCGATGCGGCGCGCTGAGTATTGCCAGGCTGATGCCGGACAGATAGACGTAGGGCGCCGC
>DASVYZ010000308.1:0-3812 GCA_036391935.1 Burkholderiaceae bacterium
TACATCGCCGATTGCCTGCGCAAGCAGCCCGCCATCGTGCGCACCCTGGTCGACAGCTTTGCCAAACGCTTCGACCCGAAGCTGTCCGAGGCGGAACGTGCCGCCGGCACGGCCGCCTTGCACGAAGTCAAGCAAAAGCTCGGCGACCTGAACCATGCCGACACCGAAGATATCCTGCGTTCCATCGCCGACCTGATGCTGGCCACGCTGCGCACCTCCTATTTCCAGGACGCGCAAGTGGGCGACATCATCCTCTTCAAGTTCGACAGCGGGCAGTTGTCCTTCCTGCCCGAACCGCGCCCCTATCGCGAAATCTACGTATTCTCGCGCCGGTTCGAAGGCGTGCACTTGCGCGGCGGCCCGGTGGCGCGCGGCGGCTTGCGCTGGTCCGACCGCATGGAAGACTACCGTACCGAAGTGCTGGGCCTGGTCAAGGCGCAGATGGTCAAGAATGCCGTCATCGTGCCCGCCGGCGCCAAGGGCGGTTTCGTCTGCAAGATGATGCCCAAGGATGCCACGCGCGAGGTGATCGCCCATGAAGGCGAATCGGTGTACCGCCTGTTCATTGCCGGCTTGCTCGATTTGACCGACAACCGCTCGCGCGGCGAAATCATCCGCCCGCTTCAGACCGTGTGCTACGACGACGTCGATCCTTACCTCGTGGTGGCGGCCGACAAGGGCACGGCCACCTTCTCCGACATCGCCAACGGCATCGCGGTCAAGCGCGGCTTCTGGCTCGGCGACGCGTTCGCCTCGGGCGGCTCGAACGGCTACGACCACAAGAAACTCGGCATCACCGCCAAGGGCGCGTGGGAAGCGGTCAAGCGTCACTTCTATGAAATCGAGCATGACATGAATACCACGCCGATCACCGTGGTCGGCATCGGCGACATGTCGGGCGACGTGTTCGGCAACGGCGTGCTGCTGTCGCGCCAGATCAAGCTGGTGGCGGCGTTCGACCATCGCCACATCTTCCTCGACCCGACGCCCGATACGGCGCGCTCGTTCGAAGAGCGCCAGCGCATGTTCGCTCTGCCGCGTTCGTCCTGGGAAGACTATGACAAGTCGCTGATTTCCAAGGGCGGAGGCGTGTTCCCCCGCACGGTGCGCTCGATCGAGCTCTCGCCCGAAGCGCGCGCTGCGCTCGGCACCGACGCGGCCACTGTCACGCCCGAGCAATTGATGCACATCATCCTGCTGGCGCCGGTCGATCTGTTCTACAACGGCGGCATCGGCACCTACATCAAGGCGTCCTCCGAAACGCATGCCCAGGTCAAGGATCGCGCCAACGACGCTATCCGCGTCAATGGCAACGAGCTGCGCTGCAAGGTGGTGGCCGAAGGCGGCAACCTCGGCGCCACGCAAGCCGGCCGTATCGAGTTCGCCCTGAAGGGCGGCCGTATCTACACCGATGCGATCGACAACTCGGCCGGCGTGGATTGCTCGGACCACGAAGTCAACGTCAAGATATGGCTCGACACCGAAGTCAACGCCGGCAAGCTGGCCGAGGCCGAACGCAACCGCATCTTGAACGATTTGACGCTCGACATCGAAACCCTCGTCTTGCGCGACAATATCCTGCAGACGCATTTGCTGGCCCGCGAGGAACAGGCCCAGCGCAGCGGCGCCGTGCAAGACGGCTATGCCGCATTGATCGCGAGCCTGGAAGCCGAAGGCGTGGTCTCGCGCGAACTGGAGCAACTGCCCTCGGCCATCGAACTGGCCAAGCGCAAAGCGGAAGGCAAGGGTTTGACCGCGCCGGAGCTGGCTGTCGTCGTGGCCAACGTCAAGAATCGCTACAAGCGCATGCTCTCGGCCATGCCGCTTCTGGAAAACAGCTGGGCCAAAAAGCTCTTGACGCCTTACTTCCCGCACGGCCTTGTCGCCACGCGCAATGCGATGGACCATCCGCTGGCCAACGCCATCCTGGCGACCGTGCTGGCCAATGAAGCCGTCAACCGCTGCGGCCCGCTGATGCTGGTCGAGCTGGCCGAGCGTCATCAAGTCGAAGAAAGCGCCGTGATCCTGGCTTGGGCCCAGGCGTGGTCGGCGTTGAACCT
Source organism: Burkholderiaceae bacterium (assembly GCA_036391935.1). GTDB lineage: Bacteria > Pseudomonadota > Gammaproteobacteria > Burkholderiales > Burkholderiaceae_D > PKWO01. Next base: position 2,061 of record DASVYZ010000308.1, read on the forward strand.
GGCGCCGCTGTTCGCTGCCCTCGATGCGCATGCGCTGACGATTCCGACGGCCACTTCGAAACAACTCGATGCGCGCACCCGCGTGCTGCTGCAAGCCGTCACCGGCGGCTTCCTCGGCACGGCCAAGGAACTCAAGCCGGCCAGCCTGACGGAATTGGAAACCATGTTCGGCGACACCGCCAGCGTGCAGGCACTGATCCCGGCGCAAGCGGCGGGCGGCGCCTTCGAGCAGGCGCGCGCCACGGTCGAGGCGATCGCAGCCATGGCCGACTTCCTGTTCGCCGCGCTGACCATCGCGCGTCCGGCCGGCTTGTCGCTGCCGGCCTTGCTGCAGACCGGCGTCGAATTGCGCCGCACGGTCGGCATCGACTTGCTGGAGCAGGCCTTGATGAACCTGCCGGCCGGCGACACGCAACTGGCCCTGCGCAACCGTGCGCTCGATGCCCTGCGCCGCAGCCAGCAGCAATTGCTCGGCCTGGCGTTGCGCTCTTCCGGTGCGGTGCAGGCGCTGACGGCCAAGCTGCCGCGCAAGAGCGAGCGGCCCGGCACGATAGAGCAAGCCGTACTCGAAGCCTGGACGCTCTCTGAAGCGGCAGCGGCTGCGGCAGCGTGATGGAGGAAGCACAGAAGGCGGTCGGCATGGCGGGTGCCCTGGCCGAAGCGGATTTCTCGGATATCGCCGACCGCTTCGCCAATGCCGGTTTTACCGTGCGTCTGCCGGCCAAAGGCATCATGCAGGTGGTATCGGCGGCGCCGGACGCCAGGCGGATGCGCCTGCTGCTTTCGGTCGGCTTGCATGGCGACGAAACGGCGCCGATCGAGGTGCTTGCGCAACTGCTCGAACGCCTGTCGCACGAGCCGCACGAACTGCAGCTCGACTTGATGGTCGCGGTCGGCAACATCGCCGCGATTGCACAAGGCAAGCGCTTCATCGATGCCGACCTGAACCGTCTGTTCACCAATGAGCGCGGTGAATTGCAAGGCGCGGCAGAGGCCGAACGTGCCGATATGCTGATGCGCGCCACGGCGGCGTTTTTCCAGGGCGAGGGTGGCGAAAAGTGGCATCTCGACCTGCATACCGCGATCCGCAAGTCGGCTTATCCGACTTTTGCCATCGTCCCCGACGTGATCGCCGCACGCGGCAAGCAGGCTTTGGCCGCGTGGCTCGGCGGCGCCGGTATCGGCGCCATCATCCTGAATTCGCAATTGGCGCCGACCTATAGTGCTTATACGGCCACGCGCTTTTCCGCCGTCGCCTGCACGGCGGAACTGGGCCAGATAGGCGTGCTGGGCCGGAACGATCTGAGCCAATTCGAAGTGACCGCCGCCGCGCTCGACACCATGCTGCGCACAGGGAGCACCATGGCTTTCCGCAAAGTTGCGCCGCACATTTTCCGCGTGGCACAGGAATTGCTCAAGCGCAGTGAGGATTTTCGCCTGAACTTCGACGGCAAGACGGAGAATTTCACGGCGTTCGAACCGGGGACCGTCGTGGCCCAGGACAGTGAAGGCGAATACCGCGTCGGCGCGGCCGTTGAGCACGTAGTATTTCCCAACGCCGGTGTCAGGGTGGGACAGCGCGCCGGCTTGATGGTGGTGCGGGTTGACGGGAAATAGAAGACAGCAGGGAAGAGAAACCGTGTTGTGTTGCCAAGTATTGGCGCCGGTCGTGAGGTGGAATGACCGGTGTATCGTCTCCGGCGCAGGATGGTATCGTAGCCGCGCGGGACGGAAGTTGAGGAGTTGGTTTTT
>DASVYZ010000309.1:0-2067 GCA_036391935.1 Burkholderiaceae bacterium
CCTCGACCCGCAACATGGCGATGCGAACCACAATCTCGGCCTGCTCTTGATCGCATCGGGACGGCAGGCTGAAGGCCTTGAGCACCTGGAGCGCGCAGCGGCCGCAGCGCCCGGCAACGAACAATACGCGCTCTCATGTTCCGGGGCCTGGATGGACGCGATGCGCCCGGACAAGGCCGCACAAGCACTGGATCGCGCATTCGCCGCGGGCCTGGAATCGGCAGCCTTGCGCTGCAACCGCGGCAATGCCGCCCGCATGCAGAATCTCGCAGGCGAAGCCGAGTCGAATTTTCGGGCCGCGCTGGCGCACGACGCGCATCATTCCCTGACTCACTACAATCTCGGCTGCCTGCTGGCGGATTCGGGCCGAGAAGACCGAGAAGAAGAAGCGCGGCAGTGCTTCCTTGATGCGCTGGCAATAGCGCCGGAATTCGCCGCCGCCCACCGCCAGCTCGGCCTGCTGGCGCAGCGCCGCGGCAACATCGGCGAGGCCGTCGACAGCGTGGCACGTTCGCTCGCCCTCGCCCCCGCGGATGCCGAAGGTTTCGATATTCTCGCTGCCCTGCTCGAAGAGGCCGGACGGCTCGATGAAGCCGCACAGTGCCGGCGCCAGGCGCTGAAGCTCGGCGAATCCACGCCTGTCCGCCACCATTCCCTGGGCCGCGTGCTGCAACGGCTCGGCCTGTTCCAAGAAGCGGCGGAGCATCTGCGGCAGGCCGTGGACCTCGACCCGCAATACCCCGACGCCTGGAACGATCTCGGCACCGTGCAACGCAACCTGGGCTTGCCTGATGCGGCCTTGCACAGCTTTTCCCAGGCCGCCACGCAACGCCCGGACTTTGCCCAGGCGCTGAGCAACCTGGGCAATGCCCTCCTCGAGCAGGGGCGGCTGGACGAGGCGGAAGCGGCCTGTCGGCGGGCGCTTGCCGCGGGCGGCGACCTTTACGAAGCCCACCTGAACCTGGGCAATGCGCTGCTGGCAAAGCACGACCCCGCCGCGGCCGCCGCAAGCTATCGAAACGCGCTGCGACTGCGCCCCGAGGCGGCCGAAGCGCATTTCAATCTCGGCAATGCCTTGCTTGAACTCGAAGAATTGAACGACGCGCAGGCAAGCTATCGCCGCGCAATCGAATTCCAACCCGATCTGGCCGAAGCGCACAACGGTCTTGGCAATGCCCTGAAACTGGCCGGGCAGCCTGGGGCGGCAATAGCCAGCTACCGGATCGCGCTACGGCTTCGTCCGCAGTTTGCCGAGGCCCTCGTCAACCTCGGGATGGCCTTGCAGCATCAGGACGATGCCGAAGCCGAAGCATGCTGCCTGCAAGCCTTGCAATGGAATCCAAGGCTGCCCCAGGCGCTGGTATTCCTGGCCGACCTGCGCTCCGAACAAGGCCGCTTCGACGAAGCGGAAGGCTTGCTGCGCCAGGCGCTTGCACTCTCTCCCGGCATGCCTGCGGCATGGGCCGGCCTGGCCGGCCTGCGAAAAATGAACAGCGCCGACGCGGCCTGGGCCGACGAAGCGCACAAACTGATCGCACACGGTTTGCCGGCGCGCCAGGAAGTCTATTTGCAATACGCGGTCGGCAAATACCACGACGACGTCGGCGAATACGACGAAGCCTTCGGCCACTACCGGCGCGCCAACCAGCTGGACCAAGGCTTGATGCCGCCTTACGATTGCCAGGCCGAGGAAGCCGTGGTCGATCGCCTGATCGCGACATACGATGCCCGATTCTTCGCCACGCGCCACGACGGCGCCTCGCCCTCGGCGCGCCCGGTATTCGTACTCGGGCTGCCGCGCTCCGGCACCAGCCTGGCCGAACAAATCATTGCCGCACATCCGCAAGCCGCCGGCGCGGGAGAATTGCCGTTCTGGAGCCAGGCGGCCGCCGCATTGGAACCCGTGGGACCGGGCAGCCTGGACGAAGCGCTGGCCGCTCTGCCGCAGCAATACCTGGACCTGCTCGAGAAGCGAACGCCGGGCGCGTTGCGCAGCGTGGACAAGATGCCGGCCAACTTCCAATGCCTCGGCCTGATCCACGCCGCCCTCCCGGAAGCGCGCATCAT
>DASVYZ010000310.1:0-13043 GCA_036391935.1 Burkholderiaceae bacterium
GGAAATGTCCGAGCTGCGCTGCGTATGCGAAATCGACGATTCGCTTGCCGAGGTCGAACTCGGCGCCGAACTCGGCACCATGATGTTTCGCGTGGTGCAGGAAGCCCTGACCAACGTGGTGCGTCATGCGGCGGCAAGCAAGGTGAATATCGCCGCCCGTTTGCAATCCGGCATAATCGTTCTGCAAGTGGTCGATAACGGAAAAGGCATCGACACCGAGCGCTTGCTGAACCGCGAATCGATGGGCCTCCTGGGCATGTATGAAAGAACGCGCCACTTCGGCGGTGAATTGAAAATCAGCGGCATTCCTGGCAAGGGCACGAGCGTCGTGCTGCGTTTGAATTTGGACAAGATCAATGGGCGGTAAGGCAATACGGGTGGTGCTGGTCGATGACCATGCCATGGTGAGGAACGGCGTGCGTCTCATGCTCGCGTCTGCGGGCGATATCGAAGTCGTCGGCGAGGCCGGCAATGCACAGGAAGCGACAGCCCTGCTGAAAGAGGTTGCCGCCGACGTGGCTCTGCTCGATATCACAATGCCGGGCAAAAATGGGCTCGATCTGCTCAAGCAATTGCGCGGCGACTACCCCCGGCTGGCCGTGCTGGTGTTGTCGACCTATTCGGAAGAAATCTATGCGGTGCGCGCGCTCAAGCTCGGTGCCGCCGGCTACCTGACCAAGGATTCGCCCACGGCCACACTGGTGGCGGCGGTGCGCAAGGCGGCCGGCGGCGGTCGCTACGTCAGCGAAACCATCGCCGACAAGCTGGCCGAGATGGTCGGCGGAGGCAAGGGGGCATCGCATGAGAACCTGTCCAACCGCGAACTGGAGGTGCTCAAGCAGATCGCGCGCGGCGAGTCGCTGGTCAAGATCGCCGAGATTCTGCACTTGAGTCCCAATACCGTTACCACCTACCGTGCCCGCATCATGGAAAAGATGGATTTGCACAGCAATGCGGAACTGACGCGCTACGTCATCGAACACGGCCTGTTAGGTTGAGTTCCTTTGCTTTGTAGGGTTAACCCTACAGTAAATCGACCCGCAATCCTTGACATAAACCCTACAGCTTCCCCGATACCGATCCGGCCTGTGCCCGCGCACAATGCTATTCATCGATCAACCGAACGGCGCGAGCGCGCCAGGGGAGCGGGAAATGAATCAAGTCATGGCACAGCGCAGCGAGGCACGCGTCGTCATTCCGATCATGTCGCGCAGCGAACCGCAACACCATTGCTCCACCTGCAGCCTGCACGACATCTGCCTTCCCATGGGCATGACCTTGCCGGACATGGCCCGGCTCGACAAGATCATCGGCCGGCGCCGCCGGATCGCACGCGGCAGCTATCTTTATCGTGCCGAGGATCCGTTCCAAAGCCTGTATGCCGTGCATTTCGGCCATTTCAAGACGCGCCAGTTCAGCGCGGAAGGCGACGAACAAGTGACCGGTTTCCAGATGGCGGGCGAATTGCTCGGATGGGATGCCATCAGCACCGATCGTCACCACTGCGAAGCGATTGCCCTCGAGGACAGCGAAGTGTGCGAAATCCCGTTTCACAGCCTGGAAGGCTTGTTCGGCGAAATGCCCGGCCTGCTGCACCATTTTCATCGCCTGATGAGCCGCGAGATCACGGGGAAGCAAAACGTGATGCTGTTGCTGGGTAATATGCAGGCCGAACAAAAGATGGCGGCCTTCCTGGTCAATCTTTCTTCCCGCTATGCGGCGCGCGGTTATTCCTCGACACAGTTTCAGCTGCGCATGTCGCGCGAGGACATGGGCAATTTCCTGGGCCTCACGATTGAAAGCATCAGCCGGCTCTTGAGCAAATTCAAGAAGCAGGGCTTGCTTCATGTGGAAGGCAGGGAATTGCGGATTCTCGATGTAGCGGCAATGAAGAGCCTAGCCGCAGGAATTGTCAACTGACGGTACCGACTTCGGCTCGTATTCCTACGCATACAGGATTTGCGCCTGGCGTGCGATGACGATTTCTTCATTGGCCGGCAAAACCCAGACGGCCACTTTGCTGCCGGCTGCGCTGATCAATTGGGCGCCGGCTTCATTGGCCGCCGCGTCAAGTTCCACGCCAAGCCAGCCGGCCTGCCCGCATACTTCGGCGCGCACCTCCCAGGCGTGCTCGCCTATGCCTCCGGTGAACACCAGAACATCGAGGCCGCCCAGCGCGGCGGCCATCGAACCCAGTTCGCGCGCGATCCGGTAGCAATATAAATCCACGGCATCGCGCGCGCGTTGTTCCGGGCTGGCCAGTATTTTGCGCATATCGGTGCCGAGCCCCGACATGCCGGCCAGACCGGCGCCGTGATATAGCAGGTCTTCCAAATCGCCCAGGCTCCAGTGCTTTTCCTGCAGCAGATAGAACAGCACACCGGGATCGAGCGTGCCGCAGCGTGTTCCCATGGGCAAGCCGTCCAAGGTGGAAAAGCCCATGGTCGAGGCGACGCTCTTGCCATCCTCGATGGCGCACATGCTGGCGCCGCTTCCCAAGTGGGCGACGACCACTTTGCCGCCGGCGCGCGCTTCGCGCTTGGGCAACTCTTCGACAATGTGCTGGTAAGACAAGCCGTGAAATCCATAGCGCATGATTCCCTGCCGCTCGAATTCAGGGGGCAGGGCATACAGCCGCGACAGGCGCGAATTGCTCATGTGGAACGAGGTATCGAAACAGGCCACCTGGGGCAAGGCGGGATGCAAGGCGGCCAGAGTGCGCATCATGAGGATGCTGTGCGGCTGATGCAAGGGGGCCAATGGAACCAGTCCCTCCAATTGCCCCAACACCTCGGTAGTCACAATGACCGGTTCGTGAAACAGGTTGCCGCCGTGGACCACGCGATGCCCGACCGCCGCCAGTTTGTTCGGGCGCAGATTGGATTCGAGCCATTCGATCATCATGGCAAGCACTTCCTCGTAGGGTTTGTCGCTGCCGATATATTTTTCGCACAGCAGGTGGCCCTCGCGGTTGTTGGCGACGAAGTGCGGGTGAGCGTCGATATTTTCGATTTGCCCGTGGCAGGCAAGCGCCAGGCTGCCGTGTTCTTCCTGGAACACGGAAAACTTGATGCTGGACGAACCGGCATTGAAGGCGGCAAACGCCTGGCTCATGCTGCGGCCTCCAGCTTTTGCGACGACTTGGCGCCGATCGTCATGACGGCCAGCGCGCAGGATGCCAGGCGGGCGACCTCGCCATCGGCCCGGCTGGTCAGGATGACCGGGACGCGCGCACCGAGGGCGATGCCGGCAATTTCGGCACCGGCCAGGTATTCGAGTTGTTTGGCCAGCATGTTGCCCGCTTCCAGGTTCGGCACCAGCAGTATGTCCGCGCGGCCGGCTACGTCGGAGACGAAGCCCTTGGTGCGCACCGCTTCCGGCGAAACGGCGAGATCAAATGCCATGGGGCCGTCGAGAATGGCGCCGGTGATCTGGCCGCGCTCGGCCATCTTGCAGAGCGCGGCGGCGTCTATCGTGGAGGCCACCTTGGGATAGACGGTTTCCACAGCGGACAGCAGCGCGACGCGCGGCTCGGGCACGCCCAACGCATGGGCCAGGTCGATGGCGTTTTGCACGATGTCGCGCTTGGCTTCGAGATCGGGCAGCACGTTGATTGCCGCGTCGGTGATGAACAGGGGCCGCGAATAAGCCGGCACATCGAGCACGAATACATGAGACACGCGGCGCTCGGTCAGCAAGCCGTTCTCTTTTGCCACCACGGCGTGCATCAACTCGTCGGTATGCAAGGCGCCCTTCATCAAGGCCTGCACCCTGCCTTCGTAGGCCATCTGCACGGCCAGCCGCGCCGCGGCGTGGCTGTGCGGCGTGTCGGCAATCGCATAGCCCGCCAGCGACAGATTGGCTTCGGCCGCCGCCGCTTCGATCCTGGCACGCGGCCCGACCAGGAAAGGAACGATCAAGCCCGCCTTGGCGGCATCGATGGCGCCTGTGAGCGATACGGCATCGACCGGATGGACGACGGCGGTACGGATCGGCGGATAGCGCCGCGCCGTTTCCATCAGGGTCTGATAGCGCCTGCCCTTGTCATGCAGTACCACATCGGGCGGAAGGACGCGCGGTATTTCCACGGATTCCAGCGGCGCCATGACTTCGGCCCGGCCGCTTGCGACGACCACGCCATCCTGGTTGGTTACGGTGCAGTCGAGAGCGACGCGGTTCCGTTCCACATCGATCTGCGCGATGGTTACCCCAACGGCGAGCGTATTGCCCGGCATTACGGGATGCAGAAATTCGAGCGATTGGCTCCGATAGATGGTGCCGGGACCCGGCAGCAAGGTACCCAGCACAGTCGAAACCAAAGAACCGATCCACATGCCGTGGGCCACGACGTGATGAAATGAATGCGTGTTGGCAAATTCATGTGCGACATGGATCGGATTGACGTCGCCGGACAGTGCGGCAAACAGCTCGATATCGCGTAAGGTCAAGGTGCGGATGAGTTCTGCATGGTCGCCCAGCCGCAGCCCGGCCAAAGGGTGATTTTTGATGACATCCATCACGTCAACCCGCGGAATACCAGCACGGGCAGTTTGGTGTGCGTCAAGACTTTCTGCGTCTCGCTGCCCAGAATCATGCCTTTTACGCCTTTGCGTCCGTGCGAGGCCATGGCGATCAAGTCGCAATGCCGTTCTTCGGCGGTGCGGATGATGGCGTCGTAGGGATAGTCGCTGGTGACGTGAATCGGGTTGCAGGGCACGTGCGCCGCACGCGCTTCGACAACGATTTCCTCGAGGAATTCTTCCGCTGCCATGACGCATTCACGGCGGAACTGTTCCAGCGAGTTGCCGTCGATATCGACCTGGTTGGCGAGCGGCGTATAGCGCGGCATGACATGCAGGGCCGTGATCATCGCTCCGGTGTCCTTGGCGAAGGCGACGCATTCCTTGATGACATGCTTCGACGTGGCCGCACCATCGGTCGGAAACAAAATGTGCTTGAACATGGCTGACTCCTTTGCGATTCTGTAGTAGACGGCTGGTTGGCCGCGATGCATTGCAGTGTAGATGCCTGCGAGCCCGGCCAACTTGATCCAGGTCAACGTTGATGTTCGGCTTCGCCGAGCGATGTCCCTTGATCTGGATCATGGCGTTGCCAGGGGCAGTTGCTATGCTGGCCCGATCGAATCATCCATCAGGAGCTGCAATGAATTTGCCTGTCGAACCGGCACTCTTGCCTGCCATTTCCCATGACAAAAGCGTGAAAGCCGGACCGTCGGGGGGCGCATCCGAACAGATCATTCCCTTGGCTGACCTGATGGCCAATGCTGCGCTGGTCCGACTTACCGGGGGGATATCGCCGGCCGCTTTGGGGAATGCCTATTCGGATTGGCTGACTCATCTAGCCATGTCGCCGGCAAAGAGGATCGACCTGCTCAACAGCGCGCTGCACCGTTGGCGCGAATTGCTGCTTTCGACTCGCGGCGGCAAGAGCGCATCCAATCCGCTTGTCGTTACCGACAAGCGTTTCGCCGATCCTGCGTGGCAGCGTTGGCCCTACAATTTTTTGACCGCCGCATTCACGCAGCAAGAGCAATGGTGGAGCGAAGCTTCCCGGGGTGTTCGCGGCGTTTCGCGTCATCATGAAGACGTGGTCGACTTCACGACGCGCCAATTTCTCGATTTCTTCGCGCCGTCGAACTTCATCGCAAGCAATCCGGTCGTACTGGACGAAACCGTGAAGAGCGGCGGCACCAATCTGCTCTTCGGCCTGCAGCGCATGCTCCAGGACTGGGAAAAGAATTGCCCCGGCAACAAAGCTTGTGTGGACGAACGGTATCAGGTGGGTGTCAAGGTCGCGGTCACGGCGGGAAAAGTCGTGTACCGCAACCGATTGATGGAGTTGATCCAATATGAGCCTGTCGGCGAAAGGGTCCATGCCCGGCCGATACTCATCGTGCCGGCCTGGATCATGAAGTATTACATTCTCGATCTGTCGCCGGAAAATTCCCTGGTCAAGTATCTGGTCGAGCACGGTTACACGGTGTTCATGATTTCCTGGAAGAATCCCGGTGGCGAGGACCGCAACATCGGCTTGGACGACTATCGCTCCCTCGGCATCATGGCGGCGCTCGACGAAGTAGTCCGTATTACCGAAGCGCCGGACGTCAATGCGGTAGGCTACTGCCTCGGCGGCACCAATCTCGCCATCGCCGCCGCGGCCATGGCGCGCGACAAGGACAAGCGTATCGCCAGCGTCAGCCTGTTCGCGGCGCAAGTGGACTTCCATGAGCCCGGAGAGCTGTCGCTGTTCATCGACGAAAGCCAGGTTTCCTTTCTTGAGGCGATGATGGCCAATCAGGGTTACCTCGACACGAAGCAAATGGCGGGCGCTTTTCAGATGTTGCGCACGAACGACCTGATCTATTCGCATTACGTCAAGCAATACCTCATGGGAAAGCCGGAGACCAAAGGCGATTTGATGGCTTGGAATGCCGACGCCACGCGCATGCCCTATCGCATGCATTCGGAATACTTGCGTTCGCTGTTCCTGCATAACGACCTGGCGGAAAACCGCCATCGCGTGGATGGCAAGGCGATAAGCCTGGGCGACATTCGTGTACCGATATTCGCCGTAGGTACCGTCACCGATCACGTCGCCCCTTGGAAATCGGTGTTCAAGATCCACGATTTCGTTCCGGGCGAGGTTTGTTTTGTCTTGACAACGGGCGGGCATAATGCAGGCGTGGTATCGCCCCCGTCGGCCAGTTATCGCCGTTACCAGATGGCCAGCCATGCACGCAAAGACCTTTATGTCGATGCCGATACGTGGCAAAAAGAGGCGCCGACCTTCGAAGGCTCCTGGTGGCCTGCATGGGAACAATGGCTGGCCCAGCGCTCGGGAGCATGGACGGCGCCGCCGCGCATGGGAAAGGCGCTTTGCGATGCGCCTGGAACCTATGTGCTGGAACATTGACGGAGCTGGCGTGTCCGCTTTGCGCTCCATGTTTTCCGATTTTCTTGATGCGGATCAAGAAAGCAAAAGGCGATAGGCGCCGCCGGCAATAAGCAGGCGACGAACCGGCTTAACATGGTTGAAAAACGGGAGAGCGCTATGCAAGCCGGTTCCAGGCACATCCAATCCATTTCAAGAACCTTGCTGACCATCGAGGAACCGCCGGCGCGAGCCGCGCTCGATAGCCTGCCATTCCTGCGCCTTGGGTTCCGGCCGTTCTATGCGCTGGCAGCCTTGTTTGCCATGCTTGCCATTCCGCTCTGGGTTTCCGCCTATCTCGGATTTTGGCGGGCGACGCCGCATATCTCGGTCTACTGGCACATGCATGAAATGGTGTTCGGTTTTGCCGTCGCAGTCGTGATCGGCTTTCTTTACACGGCGGCGCGCAACTGGACCGGCATCTGGACACCGCGGGCCGCCCACCTGGGCTTGTTGGCTGCGCTTTGGATCGCGGGGCGTCTAGCCATGCTGTTCGCCCCGGCGGCACTGGCCTGGCCGGTCGATGCGGCTTTCATTCCGCTCGCCGCCTGGCCGCTGTTTCGCGTGCTGCAAAAGAGCGGCAATCGGCGCAACTATTTCCTGGTCGGCCTGCTGGGCGTATTGGCGGCGTTGAACCTGCTGTTTCATGGCGGCGTGCAAGGTTGCATGGGAATCGATCCCATGCACATGGCGCAAGCCGCCATTCTCGTGATTGTATTGATTGAAATGGCAATCGGCGCGCGCGTGATCCCCATGTTCACGGCCAACGCCGTGCCCGGCGTGAAGCAATCCAAGGACGAAAGGCGCGATCGTTTGAGCGTGGCGCTGACTGTGATCGCCGCGCTTGGCTGGATTCTGGCCGCGCCTGGGCCGCTGGTGGCGGCGACTTGTTTCGCGGCGGCGGCGAGCCAATTGCTGCGCGTGGCAGGGTGGGGCGGACAGCGCACCTTGCACAACCCGCTGTTGTGGATATTGCATGTGTCATGGTTGTGGATTCCCGCCGGTTTCTTCATGCTGGGGCTGGCCGCATTGCACCTCCTGACCCTGAGCGCCGCCTTCCACGCCTTCGCGCTCGGTTCGATGGCGGGGCTGATCATCGGCATGATCACGCGTACCGCGCTTGGCCACACAGGTCGCCCGCTCAAGGCCGGGCGCGCCGAATCGCTTATGTATCTGGCCATTCAATGCGGCGCCATCCTGCGGACTTACGCCGCGGCTTCGCCCGCCTACGGCGCGCAGGTTGCCTTGATCGGTTCGGCCTTATGCTGGACTCTGGCGTTCGGTGCCTATCTTGCTGTCTATGGCCCCTACCTCATGCAACCACGCATCGATGGCAAGGACGGCTAGAGCGGCAGCGGATTGCGCGCGTGCGCGACCGACACGATATAGGCTGCGCTAAGCAAGGCGGCCGCGTACCACCAGGCGCGCGATGCACGCGGCAGGTCGGGCTTTAAAGCCTGTTTCCCCAGCAGGATATAGCACACGAGCGCGATCACCTTGGCCGTGAGCCACGCCTGCTGGCCCGGATATTGCCCGCTGGTGTATGCCAGCCAGGCAGCGGCGCATAGCAGCACGGTATCGTTCAAATGCGGCAGCCAGCGCAGGGCCTGCCAGCGGCGCCAATCGACTGCAGCCAGGGATAGTCCTCCGCGCAGCGCAAATAGTGAAATGCTCAATATCGCGCAGGCGATGTGCAAGTGCCTTACAGCCAAATATGTCATTGCAGGTACCAATTTCTTTTTCGATCGAATCGCATGATAAAGCGAAATGTCCGCAACCGCACCAGGGGCATTCGCAAACTTGCCGGATTTCTTGATCTCGATCATGTTTGCTTCGCGGCCGGGTTCCTACAATCGATCTGCAATCGGAATTTTTCGCATATTGAGGTCCATCGTAAAAGGAAATCATCATGACCGCCGCAAAAAAACTATGGGGATGGCTGGCGCTGGTATGCGCACTGTCGTTCGCCGTCCTGCTCTGGGTGGGCAAGGAAATCTACCTGCAAGCGCCGCCCATACCAAAACAAATCGAGACCACGCGGGGCGAAGTGCTGTATACGTCCGAGCAGATCCAGCGCGGGCAGGAAGCCTGGCTGGCCGCCGGCGGCCAGCAGCTCGGCACGGTTTGGGGCCACGGCAGCTATGTCGCGCCCGACTGGTCGGCCGATTGGCTGCATCGCGAAGCGCTGGCGCTGCGCGCACGTCTTGCCCAAGACCGTTTCGGCAAGACGGAAGCCAAACTTGATCGCCTGGAAGCCGCCTCGCTCGATGAGGCCGTGAAGGAGGAGATGCGCGCCAACCGCTACGACGACAAGACGCAAACCCTGACGGTGTCGCCGGAGCGTGCCGCCGCCATTGCCGAAGTCGGTGCGCATTATCGCGACCTGTTCGGCGATGCCGCCAGCCTCGACAAGCTGCGCGAGCAATATGCCATGAACGCCGGCTCGCTGCCCGACCCGGAAGATCGCCAGGCCCTGACCGGTTTCTTCTTCTGGTCGGCCTGGGCCGCCGCCACCGATCGGCCCGGCCAGCCCGGCATCAGCTACACCGCCAACTGGCCGCATGACGACCTGGTCGGCAATTCGCCCACGCCCGAGACCGGCATGTGGTCGATTGCCAGCGTCATTCTCATGATCGGTGCGATCGCCTTCATGATCTGGTTCCACGCCGCCCGCAGCGAAGAGGGCGACCCCGTAGCGCCCAAGGCCGACCCGTTGTTCAGCCTCAAGGCAACGCCTTCGATGCTGGCCACGCGCAAATACTTCTATGTCGTCATCGGCCTGATTCTGGCCCAGGTCGGCATGGGTGTCGTCACGGCGCACTATGCCGTGGAAGGCCACAGCTTCTTCGGCATTCCGCTGGCGCAAATCCTGCCTTACACCGTCAGCCGCACCATCCATACCCAATTCGCCGTGCTGTGGATCGCCACCGCCTGGCTCGGTACCGGTCTCTATATCGCGCCCGCCATCTCGGGCGTAGAACCGAAATTCCAGAAACTCGGCGTCGATGTGTTGTTCTATGCGCTGCTATTCATCGTGGTGGGCTCGACCGCTTGCGGCTGGTTCGGCAGCCTGCAGCACAAGGGCCATGATTTCGCCTTCTGGATCGGCAACCAGGGGCTGGAATACAGCAGCCTCGGCCGCATCTGGCAGATTCTGCTGTTCGTCGGTCTGGCGTTGTGGGTCACGCTGCTTGGCCGCGGGCTGCTGCCGGCACTGAAGCGCAGCGGGGAAGGGCGCGGCTTGATTGCCATGGTGTTCCTGTCGGCGTTGTGCATCGGCATGTTCTACTTGAGTTCGCTTGCCTGGGGCCAGCACACCCATTATTCGATGATCGAATACTGGCGCTGGTGGCTGGTGCACCTGTGGGTCGAAGGCTTCTTTGAAGTGTTCGCCACGGCCGTCATCGCCCTCCTGTTTGCGCGCCTCGGTCTGATCCGCTACAGCAGCGCCAATGTCGCGATCGTGCTGGAAACCATCGTGTTCCTGCTCGGCGGCATCCTGGGGACCTTGCACCATCTCTACTTCACGGGCACGCCGACCTTCGTCATCGCTATCGGCGGCATGTTCTCGGCGCTCGAAGTGGTGCCGCTGTCCATGGTCGGTGTCGAAGCCTTCCACAACTACAAGCGCTCGCATGCGGCGCCCTGGGTCCAGGCCTACAAGTGGTCGATCCTGTGCTTCATCGCCGTCGGCTTCTGGAACCTGGTCGGCGCCGGCCTGCTCGGCTTTGCCATCAATACACCGCTTGCGCTGTACTACGTGCAAGGCTTGAACATGACGCCGGCGCACGGCCATGCCGCCTTGTTCGGAGTCTACGGCATGCTCGGCATCGGCTTGATGCTGTTCTGCCTGCGCGGCCTGTCGCCGCGCGCGGCGTGGGCCGACGGCATGCTCAAGCCCGCCTTCTGGGCCACGAATATCGGCCTGGCCATGATGGTCTTCGTCTCGCTGCTGCCGGCGGGCGTCTACCAGGCCTGGGCCAGCATCGCACGCGGCATGTGGTACGCACGTTCGCCGGAAGTGGTGCATTCCAGGGTGATGGAGACGCTGGTCTGGCTGCGCGTGCCTGGCGACGTGGTATTTGCCTTCGGCATCGTGCTGTTGGCTTTGTTCGCATTGCGCCTGCTGGGAGGCGGAAAGTCCGGCGTGCATGCGGTCGATGCGGAAGCCGCGGCATTGTCCGCGGGCGGGCGCTGACAAGCGCCCCGCAGGTGAAAAGCAAAGGAGCGACAATGCATACCCTGGTCGATTACTTGAAAGACGAGCACGAGCACTGCGACGCAGGGTTTGTGCGCGTCGAATCCGCCGTGGCCGCGCAACGCTGGGACGATGCGCTCGCGGCGCACCGCGAATTCGAAGCCGGTCATGCGGCCCACCTCGGGTTCGAGGAAGACAGGCTTTTCCCCGAACTTGAGCGTCACAGCGGCATGATGGCCGGCCCGACCGACGTCATGCGCCGCGAGCATGGGCAACTGCGCCGCCTGCTCGCAGCCATGGGCGAAGCCTTGCTCACGCACGATAGCGAGGCGTACTACGAACAGGCCGACCTGTTTCGCGTCATGAACCACCAGCACAACCAGAAGGAAGAGAATATGCTCTACCCGATGGCGGACAAGCTGCTTGGCGCGCGCGGCGTCGCCATGCTGCAAGTCGCGCGCGATGCCGGCCAGGGCTGCGCCTGTGCCCGGGCGGCGCAGGAGGCGGCATCATGAACAGCGAGGTCAAGCTCGACGCGCGCGGCCTTGAACCGCCCGAACCGATGGAGCGCGTGCTCGTCGCCTTGTCGCAGCTCAAGCTTGACGCCACGCTGTCCATGCTGATCGACCGCGAACCGCGCCCGCTGTTCCGCATTCTCGAGAAGAATGGCTTTGACTGGGAAGTGAAGGCGGGCCCGGAATACAGCTTCGAGGTGCGCATTTGGCACAAGGCGTAACAACGCCCAGCTTCGAAGACGCGCCGGACTTTTCCGTCGGCGCGCAATACTTTCTTGCGGCACCGATGTTCGCCGCCGTGGCCGGCTTGTTGCTGGCCTGGCTCGGCGGTGCCGTGTTTGCGTCACGCTACACTCCCGGCCTTCTTGCGCTCACACATCTGCTGACGGTCGGGGCGCTTGCCATGGCCATGGCCGGCGCGCTGTGGCAAATCCTGCCGGTTGTGGCCGGCGCCATGGTGCCGCATCAGACTTTGCTTGCCGCCATCGTCTGGCGCGCCTTGCTGGTCGGGGCGCCCGCTTTGGCGCTGACGTTCCTGAGCGGCAGCGCGCCGTGGATCGCGCTTGCCGCCGTCGCGCTTGTGATCGGATTGGGCGGCCTGGCGGGCGGCGCCATCTTCGCGCTTGCGCGCAGTACCCAGTGGCATGCCAGCGCACTCGGCATCCGTTGCGCGTTGGGGGCCCTTCTGGTGACAATCAGTCTCGGCCTCGCTCTGGCGGGCCATTGGCTGGGGTGGTGGCAAATTGATTTTCTTGCCGTTGTGGACTTGCATGCATCCTGGGGTTTGCTGGGCTGGATCGGCCTGTTGGTGCTGGCCGTCGGCCTGCAGGTGATTCCCATGTTCCAGGTAACGCCGCCCTATCCGCCCGCACTGGCATGGCCGGCAGCACCTGCCGCCGTCGCGCTGCTTGCCGTGCGCAGCGCGAGCGGGTTGATGCAGGGGGAAGGCGCCACCTTGGCGGGACGCATGGCGGAATATGCCTTGGCAGCCATCTTCCTCGCCTTTGCGGCGATCAGCTTGCGCTTGTTGATGCAGCGAAAGCGTCCGACACCCGATGTCGGCACGCGGTACTGGCGCCTGGCCTTCGCCTGCCTGCTGGCCGCCGCCGCCTTGCAAGCCTCGGGGTTGGCTAAAGGAGAGGGGTGGCGCGATTGCCTCATCGGCACGATGTATCTGGCCGGCTTTGCGCTTTCCGCGGTCTACGGCATGCTATTCCGCATCGTGCCCTTTCTGGCCTGGTATCACCTGCAATCGAATATGCGACGCGGGGAAGAGCGTCTGCCCACGGTGCGCGACATGTTGAGCGAAGTTGCGGCGGTGCGCCAATTCCACCTGCACCTGGCGGCGACCATTGTCTTGGCGTTGACGCCGATCCTGC
>DASVYZ010000311.1:0-5179 GCA_036391935.1 Burkholderiaceae bacterium
TATGAGCGCTAACGTCGACGCCACTTCCTCTTCGATCCCGGCCGACCGCCTGCAGCAGGCCTTCGACATCGTGACCCGCATGCGCCAGGAAATCCAGCGCGCCCTGGTCGGGCAGGAATACGTGGTCGAGCAGGTGCTGGCATGCTGCCTGGCAGGCGGCCACGTGCTGATCGAGGGCGTGCCCGGCCTGGGCAAGACGCTGCTGGTCAAGGCCATGGCCAAGACCTTTTCCGGCGACTTCTCGCGTATCCAGTTCACGCCCGACCTGATGCCGGCCGACGTCATGGGCCATGCCGTGTTCGACATGCGCAATCAGAGTTTTTCCGTGCGCAAGGGCCCGGTATTCACGCACCTGTTGCTGGCCGACGAAATCAACCGCGCCCCGGCCAAGACCCAATCCTCGCTGCTGGAAGTGATGCAGGAACGCCAGGTAACCATCGAAGGCGAATCGCATCAACTGGCCGCGCCCTTCATGGTGCTGGCGACGCAGAATCCGCTGGAGAACGAGGGCACCTATCCGCTGCCCGAAGCGCAGCTCGACCGTTTCCTGATCAAGGTGCGCATCGATTACCCGAGCGAGACGGAAGAGCAGGAGCTGGTGCGCCAGGTGACCACGAACCGCATCGGCGATTCGCTCGACGTCGGCGCCGTCAATACCCTGGTCAAGCCCGAAACGGTGGTGGTGCTGCAGCAGATCGTCTCCAAGATCCGCGTCGACGATGCCGTGTCGAACTACGCCGTGCGCCTGGTGCGCGCCACGCGCGACTGGCCCGGCATCGCCATCGGCGCCGGCCCGCGCGGCTCGATCGCGCTGCTGCGCGTGGCACGCGCCATGGCGCTCCTGGCGGGGCGCGATTTCGTCATTCCCGACGACATCAAGGCGGCGGCGCTGCCGGTGCTGCGCCACCGCGTGGCCATCTCGCCCGAGAGCGAACTCGACGGCTTGACTTCCGACGATCTGCTCAAGGGCTTGATCGAGCAAAGCGCGGCGCCGCGTGCGTAGAGCAAGGTAAGCTACGTATGACGCCTTCACGCCGGCTGCTTGCCGCCGTCCTGCTCCTCGCGCTTGCCGGCGCGGCGCTCGCCTGGCTGCCCGGCCTGCGCGATTACTGGGCCGGCGCGGTGCTTGCCTTCGCCGCCGCAGCCGCGTTCGACGCCTGGCTGACACGGCGCGTGCCCGGGCTGCGCGTCGAACGCCGTATCGCCGGCGTGTGGCCGGTTGGTGTGTGGAACGAAGTCGGCCTGACGCTGCACAACGAAGGCGCTTCCCGGGTGAAGCTCGAGCTGTTCGACGACTACCCGACGCATTGGCAACTCGAAGGCTTGCCGCACGCCGGCACGATTGCGCCCGGAACCTACGTCGCCGTCACCTACCGCTTGAAGCCCAAGCGCCGCGGCGACGCGCATTTCGGCGCGCCCTATCTGCGCATCATGTCGCCCCTGGGCCTGTGGCGCCGCGTGCGCCGCATCGGGCCGGAGCAGGGCGTCAAGGTGTTCCCCGATTTCTCGCAATTGCTCGGCCATACGCTGACCGCGACGGACCGGCGCGCGCCGGCCGCCGGCGCCATCCGCAAGCGCCGCCGCGGCGAAGGCACGGATTTCCGCCAACTGCGCGAATACCGCCAGGGCGACAGCATGCGCTCGATCGACTGGAAAGCCACGGCGCGCCAGCAAAAGCCGATCACGCGCGAATACCAGGAAGAGCGCGACCAGCAAGTGGTGTTCCTGCTCGACACCGGCCGGCGCATGCTGGCCGAAGACGGCGCCTATACCCACTTCGACCATGCCTTGAACGCGGTGCTGACGCTGGGCTTCCTGGCGCAGCGCCAGGGCGATGCCGTGGGCTTGATGAGTTTCGGCGGCGAGACGCGCTGGCTCTCTCCCTACAAGGGCCGCACCGGCCTGGACCGCCTGCTGTCCGGCGTGTACGACTTGCAGCCGGCCGAGGTCGCGCCCGACTACACCCAGGCTGCAACGGCCTTGCTGGCGCGGCTCAAGAAGCGTGCCTTCATCGTGCTCATCACCAACCTGCGCGACGAGGACGACCGTGCCATGCGCGAAGCCTGCGAGCTGTTGTCGACGCGCCACCTCGTGCTGTGCGCCAGCATGCGCGAAAAGGCGCTCGACCTGGCCTTGAGCGCGCCGGTGCACAACTTCGCCGGCGCCCTGCGCGCCTCGGCCGCGGCGCACTATCTCGACCAGCGCGATTACGCCATCAAGCGCCTGGGCATACGCGCGAGCCATCTGTTCGACATCACGCCGGAACAGTTGAGCATGACGCTGGTGAACCGCTATCGCGACATCAAGGAGAGCGGGCAGCTTTGATCTGTGCGCAAGGATGCCGGCCGTCCGCGCCTCCCGGCGCCAACGCCGGTCCGCGGGGGCCGCAGATTTCATCGGTCAGCGCACGGCTCAGGGCCGCCGCCAACACGAGAGCTGCCAGGCATCCGGGAATCGCCGGCGCCAGCCACAACCAGGTCCGGCTGCTGTTTGCAGGCGGCGGGCCAAAGTCGTTTTCTTCCGCCGTGCCGGGCGCCAGGGCCAGGTACGGAATGTTGCGGCACCTCCATGGCGGAGGACGGTGCGAAATAGGGATTTTCCATCCGGCCGATTGCGATGGAATGCGGCTTGGCAAGGCAGGCACCCGCCGTGGGCGGATGCCTGCCTCTTCTTTACTGCTGTTGTTGCTGTTGCTGCTGTTGTTGCATTTCCTGCTGGAGCTGGATTTGCTCCATTTGCTTGGCGCGCGCACGTTTCGTATAGTCCTGATAGGCCGGGATGGCGACGGCCGCCAGGATGCCGAGGATGGCGACCATGGGCACGATGATGGCGCCCAGCATGGCCGCCATGTTATTCGGCCCGGGCGCCGCGCCATATTGGTTGCGGCCCTCGGTGCCGGGAGCGAAGATCAGGTAAAGCGCGACAAGGAAGCCGACGATGGGCACCAGCAGCAGGAGCGAAAGCCAGCCGGTGTTGCCGGTGTCGTTGAAGCGGCGCCGCGCATAGATGAAGCTGATCGCAATCATCGGTATGTAGCAGAGCATCATCACGATCACGGCCGCGGCACCCAATCCCTCATGGCTGGCCGAGCCCACCGCCGCCGCGACCGCCCCCAGGATGCCCATTACGATGAAGCACAAAATCGATGCCATCGAAGAGTAGGCAAGATAGCGCAAGCGTCCGATGCGGCCGCTGAAAGCGAACATCGAAGGCATGTAGGTGTCGTCTTCGGCCACGTCGGTCATTGCCGCGATCGGCGCATTGTATGGATTATTCAAGTTGCTCCCTTTCTTAAGTTGGATCCCGCGTTCTTATCATTCTTGCCGGGCAAATTTAACATGAATTTCATGTCAATTGTCTAATTTTCCCTTCGGCTCGTCACCGTTCTGTCATCGAATCCCGACTATAATGCGGCATGGCAGCAGGGCGGCAAAAGGGCCGCGCCGCATTGCCCAAGAAATGCGCATATGCAAGCGTGGAGACCTTCGTTTGCAGGCACGTAGAATGCGCCGACAATAGCGTATCCAGTACGCATCACCAGGCACTGCCGGCCATTTGACCGGACCGTAGCCGAAGACAATATCAGTGAGACCATAAGGAGCTAACCCATCCTGCGGCGCGAATCCGCCCGGGATTCGATGGGGTTGCCTGTGCCTGTCTGCCAACCGCAAAAGGCCGCACCCGGCGCGTCATGTCCGCGCCTGCTCAGGCAACTCCGTAAGGAACGAATTTGTCAGCTGATTTGGAAAATAAGCTGCTGCAACTGAAGCCCGATCCGGCCATTGCCACGCCGCTTTACCTGCAATTGGCCAGCAAGCTGACCGTGGCCGTGCATGAAGGCGTATGGAAGCCCAACGAGGCCCTGCCGGCCGAGCGCGTCCTGTCCGAAGCGCTGCAAATCTCGCGCTTCACGGCACGCAGGGCGATTGAAATCCTGTGCGAACGCGGCGTGCTGTGCCGGCGGCACGGCTCGGGCACCTATGTCAGTCGCGCGCTGGCGCGGCCCATGTCGCGCCAGACCAGCTTTTCCGACGAGGCGCGCCAGCGCGGCTTCGCTCCGGGGTCGACATGGCTTTCGCGCGAGATCGGCATCGCCGCCAAAGAAGAATGCCGCATGCTCGGCCTGCGCGCCAACAGCCCGGTATCGCGCCTGAAGCGCCTGCGCACGGCGGACCACCAGGTCGTGGCGATCGAAAGTTCCACCATCCCCGCACGCTTCCTGCCCGACCCCCGCGCCGTGGGCGACAGCCTGTACGGCTATCTGGCGGACCGGCAGGCGGAGCCGGCCCGTGCGCGCCAGCATATCCAGGCGATCAACGCGAACGAGGAATTGGCCAGGCTGGCGAGCGTGGAACCGGGTGCGGCCATGCTCTACATCCGGCGCATCGCCTATGATGCGAGGGGTGCGGCCATCGAGCTGACCCATTCGTACTTCCGCAGCGACCGCTTCGATTTCGTCGCGGTGCTGACGCAGGATACGCCGCTGGTCGAGACGATTTTAAACTGAGTTATTTCCTGGCTTGCATGGCGATCTTTACCGCCATGCCGGCCAGGACAGTACCCATCAGCCAGCGTTGTATGGTCATCCAGCCGGGGCGCGTGGCAAGAAAACCGGCAATGCCGCCGGCTGCCAGCGTGACCGTGCCGTTGACCGTGACCGACAGCGCGATCTGGATCAAGCCCAGCTCCAGCGATTGCGCCAGGATGGAACCCGCGGGATCGATGAATTGCGGCAGCAGCGCCAGATAAAGCAGGGCGATCTTGGGGTTCAACAGGTTGGTCAGGAAACCCATCAAAAACAGCCGCCTCGGGCTGTGCGGCGGCAGCTCGCGCACGGCGAAAGGCGATTGAGCGCCGGGCTTGACCGCTTGCCAAGCCAGCCAGAGCAGGTAGAGCGCGCCGCCGAAGCGCAGGGCATCATAGGCGAAAGGCACGGCGAACAGCAGGGCGGTGATGCCGAAGGCGGCGCATAGCAGGTAGAACAGGAAGCCCGCCGCCACGCCGGCCAGCGAAATGAAGCCGGCCTTGCGCCCCTGGCAGATCGAGCGCGATATCAGGTAAATCATATTCGGCCCCGGCGTCAGGGCCATGCCCAGTGCCAAGGCGGCGAAACCGGCGATCAGGCTGGTGCCGTGCATGTTTTCCCTCCAAGTGAGCCTCCATTTTACGCGAGAGGCAG
>DASVYZ010000312.1:0-1626 GCA_036391935.1 Burkholderiaceae bacterium
GGTTGCGCAACAGGTTACGCAACGCGAGCGAAAAGGTCTTCATGCGGCAGCCTCCGCTGTTCCGTTTTTGCGCTCGATCCCGGTGATGCGGCCGTCCCGGATGAAAATCGCATCGTCGGCTTCGGCCTGGACCTGCGGATCGTGCGAGGAAAAGACGAACGACACCTGATGTTCGCGCTGCATCTTGCGCATCAGCGCGATGATGGCGGCGCCTGTATGGCTGTCGAGGTTGGCGGTCGGCTCGTCGGCCAGCACCAGTTGCGGTTCGATTGCCAGGGCGCGCGCAATCGCGACGCGCTGGCGCTGCCCGCCAGACAATTGCGCCGGCCGGTTTTGCGCACGATCAGACAAGCCTACCCCATCGAGCAAGGCACGCACGCGCTCCTTGCGCCTGGCCGCCGGCACTTGGGCCAGCAACAAGGGATATTCGACGTTCTCATAGGCCGTCAACACCGGCAAGAGATTGAAGTTCTGGAAGATGAAACCGAGGTGGCGCGCGCGGAAGTCCGACAAGGCATCGTCGCTCATGGCCTGCACGCGCGCGCCGGCCACGGTCAACTCACCGCTGTCGGGACGGTCTATGCAGCCGATCAGGTTCAATAGCGTCGTCTTGCCGCTGCCGGAAGCGCCGGCGATGACGGTAAAGCGGCCGGGCCGGATTTCGAGATTGATGTCGGTCAAAGCCGGCACATCGACGGCGCCGAGGCGGTATATTTTGCCGACGTTCTTCAGGATGACAGGTTGCTGCGTATGCATGAATGACTCCCAGGTTGAGTACGGGAGCATCCTAACGGCAGCGTCGGCCAGGCTGGCAAGCTTGCGACGAAGCGGCCGCCTTGGCGATAAAGCGAGGGAAAACCGGAGTGAAGCAAAGGTTTCCCAAGAGGAAATTAAAGTGTCTTCCCGAAGCACGCGGCCAGCGTATTGCCGACATACCTGCCGAAATTCTCGCGCCGCCGGTAGCCATGCTTTTCATAAAACCGTACCGCCCGGGCATTGACGAGCCGTGTTTCGAGCCAAAGCTCCCGGTAACCGAGCCGGCGTGCCTCGGCTTCCAGAAAGGCCAGCACAGCATGGCCGACGCCCGCGTGACCGGGACGAGCCAGCATGCGCTTGAGCTCGGCCACACCGTCCTGCAGGGGACGGATGGCGCCGCAGCCGACGGCCATGCCCATGCGGTCGCGCGCGATGGCAAAGCACGCCCTGTCGCCCTGCACGTCGGCCAGATCGAAGGAAGCACGGCCGTTGTCGCCCGTGATCAAAGCCAGCGTGGCGGACAGCTCATCCAACAAGGCCGTCGCGTCGGCAGACAAGGGACTTTCAGCCGAAACCGTGACGCGGGCCAGCGGTTCCGGCAGAGGTGCCAAGTGCTTGTACATATAACTCGTCGCGTCATAGCCGCCATCGGAAGCGCGCGCAAAACCGGGCAAGCGCCCCGCCAATTGGAAACCCAGCGTGCCGTACAGACGTTCGCCCGCATCGCCGCTACGGGTATCGAGCACCAGCAGGGTCTTGCCCTCTTCGCGCGCGCAGGCTTCAATCGCCAGCATCAAGGCCCGGCCGCAACCGCGCCGGCGCATCGAAGAATGCACAAGCATCTTGCTCACTTCGGCACGATGGCTGCCG
>DASVYZ010000313.1:0-9057 GCA_036391935.1 Burkholderiaceae bacterium
GCGCAGTGCAAGCGCTTGCGCGCTCTTGCGCCGGCGCGTCCATTCGATCAAGCGCTCTCGCTCTTCATTCGTCAACGCCAGTACCGGCAATGGCCTTCCTCTTCCCATTTTTCCCCTCCCGCAGTCAACATGATACTCAGACCGCAGAGGGATATAATTGTTCCCCGAATTAATGACTCAGTACACTAGCCGCTCTTACATCACCGCGGCGCAAGTCGCCTTTTGCGGGTCGCTTGCCGGCAGCTTGTCGCACACGCCCTGGAATTCCTGGCGTATGCGCTTGAATACCGCGTCATGCGCGCCGCCGGCGTTCCAGGTGGTCATCTTTTTGCCGATCTTTTCCAGCGCCGTGCGGTTGCGCTCGTAGAACGCATTCTGTGTGCCGGCCAGTTCGCCGATGATGCTGTCGGCGGTCTTTTCGATGCGCTTGTCGTCGGCCGGTGCCAGGTCGATCAGGTTGGCCAGGTAGTTTGCCCCCCATTGCAGGCGTGTGGCCGGCCCCTTGGATGCGCCATAGGCTTGCTCGTACCAGTCGAGCGCCGCGGTGTTGTCGCCGCGCTTCTTGGCATTGGCAGCCAGCGAGAGCATGTAGTAGTAGGGCGAGTGCGAGCGTTTCAGTTCCGACTTCAGCAGCGTATCGGATTCGTCGAGCAGTCCGGCATCGGTCAGCGTATGGCCGGCATTGTTGATGACGGATTGGCGTTCGTACAGATCGGTGGTTTCGCGGTCGGCCAGGGCCACGCGCTGCTTGACTTCCTCGACCAGCGCCGGCGCCAGCGGGCCTTGCGGTGCGTCGAGCCGCGCGATGGCGACCTTGGCATCGACCGCCGCGATGCGGTCGGCCTTGGACAGGGAGGTGTCGTCGGCCAGCTTTTCCAGCGCGGCATTGAATGTTTCGGTCAGCCTGGCGCGCTCGGGCGTGCCGGCGGCGCTGGCGTAGCCGGCGATGTCGCCGGCATAATTGGTCAGAATATCCATGTTGTCGCGCGCCAGCTTGGCGTCGTTGAGCACGCGCAACAGGAGCGCATTGGCTGCAGCCTTGTCGGTCGCCGGCTGGTTTGCCGGTTCGGCCGTGGCGGCGGCGACCAGCGCGCTCAAGCCCAGATGCACGCCGGTATCGCCGGGAGGGCAGGCTGCGGCAAGTTTCTGCAGCGTGGCCGGAAGCGCCTTGGCAGCCACGATCTGTCCCTCGTCTTCATCCCAGGAATAGTAGGCCAACAGGCGCCAGTCTTCCGGCGTCAACTTGCTGCTGTCCGACTGGGCCAGGACAAGCGTGTCCTTGACCGAGTGGCCGGCGCTCATGCCAAGCTCGAGCACTTGCAGATAACGTTCGCTGTCGACTTCGCCGGGCAGGCGCGTGATTTCGTTGCCGTCAGGCGAGAACAGGATCATGGTCGGATAGCCGCGCACCTTGAAGCGCGCGCCCAGCTTTTGCGCACTCGGACTGTCGCCATCGATATGCACCGGCACAAAGAAGCGCGACCGCTCGATGAAGCCCTGGCGGTTGAATACCGTGGACTTGACCTGATTGCAGGGCGGGCACCAGACCGCGCCCCAGTACAGGAATAGGGGCTTGTTGTGTTTCTTGGCATAGGCGAAGGCCGTGTCGACGTCGCCCTTGAACCAGGCGATGCCGTCTTCGGCGTGGGCCGGAGCACTCGCGGGCTGCTTGGCCGTGGCAGCCATATTAGGGAAGGCAAGCGTGCAGGCCAAAAGGGCAGCAGCGAGCGCCAGCGGGCGTAGGGTCATTGCTTTACTCCGTAATAATTTTTATGGGTGATCCGATAGTGTAGCTAATTTTCACCCGCACCATAGGAACGAATTCGACGATGCAACTATGATAAAGTCATAGCATCCCGTCTCACGGAGTCAGTCTTGGACGCATCCGTCAACGTCGGCCACGTGGCCGCGCCTTTGCGCCGTATTGGCGATTTGCCCGGCCCCAAGGGTTTACCGCTGGTCGGCAATGCCTGGCAACTCGATTCCTTGCAATTTCATCAAGGCCTGGAAAATTGGGCGCGTGAATTCGGGCCTCTCTACAAGATCAAGCTGGGCCGCAAGCCCATTCTGGTCGTCTCCGATATCGAACTGATCGCCGGTTTGCTGCGCGACCGGCCCGATGCCTTGCGCCGATCTTCGCGCTCTTCCACCATCTTGGCCGAACTCGGTATCTCGGGTGTGTTCTCCCACGAAGGCGAGGAATGGCGCAAGGAGCGCAAGCTGGTCATGCGCGGCTTGACGCCGGAGGTAATCAAGCGTTTCCATCCGACCCTGGTCATGATGACCGAGCGCCTGCGCCGGCGCTGGATGGCTGCCGTCATCACGGGACGCCGAGTGGATGTGCTGCGTGACTTGAAAGCTTATGCGCTGGATGTGACGCTGGGCTTGGCCATGGGGCAGGATGCCAATTGTCTGGAGCACGATGCCAATCCGCTGCAGCGCGACATCGAATCGATCTTTTACCGCATTGCGCGGCGCCTGACGGCGCCGATTGCGTATTGGCGCCATGTCAAGCTCCCGGCCGACCGGGCGGCCGATGCCGCCGCGTTGCGCATCGAGCAAGCGGTGCGCGGCTTCATCGACGAGGCACGGCGCGGACTGGCGGAAAACCCGGAACGCGCCGCCAAGCCGGCCAATATGCTCGAGGCACTGCTGGCCGCGCGCGACGAACCCGATTCCGGCTTCACCGACGAGCATGTGATCGGCAATGCCGTCACCATGGTTTTCGCCGGCGAGGATACGACATCCAATACCATAGCCTGGTTGCTCAATTTCGTCGCACGCCATGGCGATGTCGCGGCGGCGATCCGCAGCGAAGCCGATGCGGTAATGGGTGAGCACATGGTGCTGCAGGACTTCGCCGGCCTGGAGCAGTTTTCCTACCTCGATGCGGCCACGAACGAGGCGATGCGATTGAAACCTGTGGCGCCCATCATGGGCATGGAAACCAACAAGGAAATTGCCATCGGCGATCTGCTCGTCCCGGCCGGTACGATGCTGCTGCTGGCATTGCGCACCGGCGGCATGTCGGCGCTTAACTTCGACAAGCCCAATGTGTTTTCGCCCGAGCGCTGGCTCGACGGCAGCGTGGTGGCCAACGACGATCCGGCACGCAAGCTGTTTCCCTTCGGCGGCGGCCCGCGGTTTTGCCCCGGACGTTTCCTTGCCCTGGCCGAGGTGAGAATGGTCGCCTCCATGCTGGCGCGCAATTTCACGCTGACTTTCGACCGCAGCGCGCCGCCGGTCAAGGAAACGTTCACCTTCACGATGACGCCCTCGGCACTACCTATCACGTTAAGCCTGCGTACTTAGATGCTCATTCTCAAACGTCTGTTTCAAGTCCTGTTTGCGCTGGTCCTATTGTGCTTCATCGCACTGGTCGCCTTCATGTATATCGAACCGGAAAAGGCGACGCAGATCGCCGTCGATGCGGAGCGCCGGCAATCCGGCCTGGTGCGCAAGGAAATCACGACACCGGACGGTTTGCACTATGCCTATCTCGAAGGCGGCCAAGGCGATCCGCTGGTGTTGTTGCATGGCTTCGGCGCCGACAAGGACAATTTTACCCGCGTGGCGCGCTGGCTCACGCCGCATTATCGCGTCATCATTCCCGACTTGATCGGCTTCGGCGAGTCGTCGCATCCGGAAGACATCGATTATTCGGCGCATGCGCAGGCGGCCCGCCTGCAAGTGCTGATGCAAAGCCTGGGCCTGGGCAAGATCGATCTCGGCGGCAGTTCCATGGGCGGGCAGATTGCGATGGCTTGGGCCGCGCAGCATCCTGAGACCGTCCGCAGTTTGTGGCTGATCGATGCGGCGGGTATCTGGAGCGCGCCGAAGAGCGAGTTGGCACGCATCGTTTTGAGCGACTCCGGCAATCCCTTGATCGCACACAACGAAGACGAATTTGCCGCAACTTATGAGTTCGTGATGGAAGACCCGCCCTTCATCCCGCGTGCGATGCTCAACGTGATGGGACGGGAACCGATCAAGTATGCCAAACTGCATGAAAAGATTTTCGATCAGATCGCGACGGAATCGGTCGAGGAAGATGTCACCGGCCTGCCGACTCCCACCTTGATCGAGTGGGGGGCGCACGACAAGGCGATCGATGTCAGGACGGCCGAAGTCCTGAGCGGCCTGTTGCCGAACTCGGAAGTCGTCATCCTGAACAATATCGGGCACCTGCCGATGCTCGAAGCGCCCAGGCGCAGCGCTGAAGACTACCTGCGCTTTCGCGCCGAGCAATACCAAAAGATTACGTCAAAGTAGCTGCCAGGCGAAGAAGGCGGTCAGCCCGGCAATAATGGTCAATAGCTGATGGCGCGTCGCCAGGCAGACCGCTATGGCAACCAGGGCGCCGATCAATTGCGGATTGCGCCAATCGAGTTCCATGCCATGCCCGTGCGGTGCCAGCACCATGGGCACAATGATCGCCGTCAGGACCGTTACAGGAACGAACTCCAGCGCCTTCCTGAGCCAGGGCGCGAATGCGATACGGTCGCCGAGGATAAAGATCAAGGCCTTGATGGCGGCCGTGATGAGGGCCATGCCGATGATTGTCAGGGTGATTTCCATTACGCCTCCGCTGCGGAAGAGGGGGACGAAGAGGGAAGTGCCGCTGGCGTTTTTTCGCTGCGCGAAAACAGCATGCCGACGACGACACCTGCCGCAATGGCGGCCAGCAGGCCGAGCTTGTAAGGCAATCCGCGCAGCAGCCAGGCGACGGCACCGGCCGACAATGCGGCGGCGAGCTGCGGCCGCCGCTTCAATTGCGGCACCACGATGGCAATGAAGGTCGCAACCATGGCGAAGTCCAGGCCGAGCGATTGCAGTTGCGGAAACGCACTGCCGAACACCAGGCCGATCAAGGTCCAGAATTGCCAGTTCACGTACATGGCCAGGCCTGAGCCGAGGAAGTACCAATGACCCAGGGATTGGCCTGGATGCCTGCGGTAATGCGCGTCGACCACGGCAAAGGTTTCGTCGGTCAGGAGGACGCCGAGCAGCCAGCGCCAGCGTGAGGGCAGGTGCGCCACGTGAGGCAGCAGCGTGGCCGAATACAGGGTGTGGCGCAGGTTAACGATGAAGGTGGCGAGCCAGATCACCAGCATGCTCGTATGCTGGCCCATCAGGCCGATGGCGATGAATTGGCTCGAACCGGCGAACACCGAGAGCGACATCAACTGGCCCTGCCAGTCGGCAACCATATTGGCCGGCACCAGCGTGCCGAAGATCACGCCGAACGGCGCGGCCCCGATCAGCATGGGCAGGGTGTCGCGTGCACCGGCGGAAAACGAGGCGAATCGGGACATGATGAGAGGCGGCAGGGCGGCGGGAGCGCCGTGCCTGTGGTGAGTGGGCCGGTAATGGGTTAGAAGCCGAGATCGGCCAGCAAGTCATCGACGCTGCCCTGGTCGAGCGCCACGCTGCCGGGCGCGCCGGGGCCTGCCATCAATTCTTCTTTCTTGACTTCCGTCATCGTGCCGGGCGGGGCGGCATCGATCAAGAGACGCAGCAATTCCTTTTCGGTGCGCTCAAGCAGGGTCACGACTTTCTTGATCAATTGGCCGGTGAGGTCCTGGAAGTCTTGTGCCATCATGATTTCGGAAAGCGCGGCGCGCGTGTCCCTGGAACTGGCGGTCGAGGTATTGGCAAAGTCCTTGAATTCGGAAGGCAGGCCTTGCGGCAGTTTTTCCGCCGCATCGAGCACCTTGTCTTGCAGCGGCAGCGTCTCTTCAACCTTGGAGAGCACGATGTTGGCGGCCTTTTCGGTCAGGGTGGCGATATGCAGCAGGCGTTCGCGCGCCGAGGGGAATTCGCTGGCCGCTTCCGACAAGACCTTGTCCGCGCCGATCTCATGCAGCGTGTCGTGCAGCGAGCGCACGATGGAGCCGAGGCGTTCGAACACGGGCGTATCCGATCCTCGCACGATGCCTTGATGGCCGAAGCCGGCAAGCTGATGTTCCTGGGATTTGATTTGCTGCAGATGTTGCAGGCTCGCGGAATCGCTCATGCGATCGGCCTTTCAAGATGGGGAGCGTGGCGGAATGTACTGCGATGGCGTTATTTTAGCGAGAAGAGCCGGGCTTTGCTTGGCATGTGCGGTTTGCCCAATCAGGTTTGCAGCGCGCGTGCGATATAAACGGAAAGCATCGTTCTTGCCTCGGCGACAAAGGGATGCCCCGTTTCGCGCTCCATCGCTGCCAGCGTTTGCACGCCCTTCATGACTTGCAGTATCGCTGCGGCCGATACTATTGCTCGCGCGTTCGGCAACGCCGGGTTCATCGCCCGCAGGATCGCGGCGATCCTGGCGCAGGTGAGGTCGCGCATCGGCTGACGCCGCTCGACGATGGCGCTGATCGATTCCGACAGGGCAATGGCGGCATCGCGGTGCGAGAGCATTTCCAGTCTCATGTCGACGATCAGGTCGGCCAGTTGTGTTGCATTCAGCATCGGCGCCGATTTCAACATCTCATCGAACTTTTCCCCGGCACGCGCCGCATAGCGCAGGAACAGTGCCTCGGCCAGCGCTTCCTTGGAAGGGAAGAACTGGTAGAGCGAACCGATCGAGGCGCCGGCGCGCTGCGCGATTTCGGTCATGGTGGTGGCTTCGTAGCCTTTTTCGGAGAACAGTTCTCCGCCTGCGTTCATGAGTGCGGCCACGCGCAGCTTGCCACGCTCGCGTTTGGGCTCCTTGGCTTCGGCAGAGGCCGTGGCCGTGGGCGAAGGTTCGGGTTGGGGCGGTTCGATTGACATTTATGAGGGCTCCTCATATAATTTGTGAGCAATCCTCACAAATTGCATTGTACGCACTCGGTCGTGCATTTGCGCGGGATACCCATGCTCAATTCCAGGAGGCATATGCCGCTTGTCGGAGCGGGTGGGCATAAATGGCCATCGCAAGTGGCGTGTTTTCTGCCAGCGATAGCGCCGGGCGCAGCCGAATGGGGAGAAGAAGTGAAGCGCGAAGCCGGTGCCGGGCCGGCTTCGCAAATTGGTGAATGCTTATTGGACTTGCACGACGACCTTCTTGCCGCCGCTGTGATATTCGATGCTGCTGCCCTTGGGCGCGCCGAGGTCGATCAGTTTTTGCTTGATGACGGGAATGCTTTTTTGCAGGTCGGTGACTTCAAGGTCGATGCCGGCCCACTCGACCTTGCCGGCCTTGTTGACCGAATTGCCGCCGCCGATGACCTCGCCGAGGTTGCCTTCCTTGAGCGCCGCAGCCAGCGGGTCGTCGTATTTGGTGCCGCGATCGTCGGTCGAGATCGATTCG
Organism: Burkholderiaceae bacterium; assembly: GCA_036391935.1. GTDB lineage: Bacteria > Pseudomonadota > Gammaproteobacteria > Burkholderiales > Burkholderiaceae_D > PKWO01. The sequence goes on from DASVYZ010000313.1 coordinate 7,280, forward strand.
TTGATCTTGACGCTGACCGGGAAGACCTTGTCGGCTGCGTGAGCGGCAAAGCCCGCGAACATGGCGCAGGCAAGGCAAAGGGTACGGAAAAATTTCATTTCATCTGCTCCTCGGATGGTCGTTATTGTCGTTCCACGCTAGCCGCCGCAATTTTCCCGGTCGGCTTGTGCTTCGCCATGAACGCAGGGTATTACAGCATAGACGCATGCCATTTCACAATAGGGCCCCGGCTGACCGGGCGCTTATCGACTCACAGACCCACTTTTTCGGAGGTTCCCACATGAGCGCAATCACTCTCGATCCTGCCGCTACGGCACTGGTATTGATCGATCTGCAAAACGGCATCACGGCAATGGGAGCGCATCCGCACGGCGCGGCTGACGTGATAGCCAGGGCTGCGAAGCTGGCCAAGCGCTTCCGCGAGATCGGCGCCCCGGTGGTACTGGTCAACGTCGCGTTTCCCACCGGGCCGGACGCCTTGCGCCCCGAGGCCGACTCAGTCATGACACTGCCCGAGAGCATGCCGCGGGGCTGGGACAGCCTGGTGCCCGAGCTTGAAGCCGGTGCCGATGACATCCGCATCACCAAGCGCCAATGGGGCGCCTTCTACGGCACAGGGTTGGATATGCAATTGCGCCGGCGCGGCATCAGGACCATCGTGCTGGGCGGCATCGCGACCAATATCGGAGTCGAGTCAACCGCGCGCGACGCTTACGAACTCGGTTATCACCAGGTGATCGTCGAGGACGCATGCGGCTCCACGGTATCGAAAGAGATGCACGAGTTCGCCTTCAAATTCATCTTCCCGCGCCTCTCGCGCGTGCGTTCGACTGAAGACGTGCTGAAGGCCTTGAACTGATCGCTTCATCGGTGACGTAAAACCGGGGCTTGATATTTGTCTCATATTTGGGATATATTCTCAAATATGGAAAGTAAAATCATCAGCCCGGAAGACATCGATGCGCTGGATAGCCGTCTGGCGCAGCGCTTGGCGGCGCTGCGCACGGAGCGCAACTGGTCGCTCGACGAGCTGGCGCAAGCCACCGGCATCAGCCGCGCCACGCTGTCACGCCTGGAGCGCGGCGAAACCAGTCCGACCGCCAGTCTGCTGGGCAAGCTTTGTTCCGCCTATGGCATGACCATGTCGCGTCTCCTGGCTGAGCTGGAGCAGCAATCGGCCAGACTGATTCCTTTCAAGTCGCAGCAAGTCTGGGTCGACCCGGAAACGGGTTTTCGCCGCCGCCTCGTTTCACCGCCTTCACGCGATTTCCGCATGGAGATGCTGGAGGGCGTATTGCCTGCTGGCGCCGTGATCGTCTATGACGAAGCGCCGGTGCGTGGCATGGAACAGCATATGTGGATGCTCGAAGGCGTGCTCGACTATACCGTCGATGGCGTCGAATACCGATTGCATCCCGGCGATTGCCTGCGCTTTCATTTGTTCGGCGCCACGCGCTTTTCCTGTCCCGGGCCGGATGCCGCCCGCTACCTTGTCTTGATCTGCGAGCCATGATTTCCGATCCTCTCATTTCCCACGATATTGCTGAAATCGATGCAGCCGGCCTGGCGGAGCATCTCGATGCGCTGGCCGATGTCTTGCTCGATTGCGTGCAGCATGGCGCAAGCGTGGGCTTTGTGCTGCCTTACACGCTGGAACAGGCGAGGCGCTTCTGGCAAGGCATTCTGGCCCAATGGGAGCCGCGAGAGCGCCGCATGCTGATCTTGCGCAACGATGAGGGCGTAGTGGTGGGCACGGTGCAGTTGCTGCTCAAGGCGCT
>DASVYZ010000314.1:0-4824 GCA_036391935.1 Burkholderiaceae bacterium
TGCCGATGTTGCCCGCGAATCCGTCGCAGCCACGCGTTCGGCCGCACTGCTACTGCTACCGCCCGGTTGCCTGGCCTCGCGTTAGTGGCAGTCAGGCAGCCTTTGCGCCACACCACAAAGGAGCCCTGAACACACTATCGAGAGGTTAATCATGATGTTGCAACACCCGGCAAAGAAGTACCGGCCGTTTCCCGCCATGCCCATGAGCGCGCGCACCTGGCCCGACCGTGTCATCGAACGCGCACCGATCTGGATGAGCACCGATCTGCGCGACGGCAACCAGGCCTTGATTGAGCCGATGAACCCGGAGCGCAAGCTCAAGTTCTTCGAGATGCTGGTAAAAATCGGCTTGAAACAGATCGAAGTCGCTTTCCCTTCCGCTTCGCAGACCGATTTCGATTTTGTACGCAAATTGATCGAGGAAGACCGCATTCCCGACGACGTGACCATCGAAGTGCTCACGCAATCGCGCGAAGACCTGATCCGCCGCACGATCGATTCGCTCGCCGGCGCCAGGCGCGCCATCGTGCACCTGTACAACCCGATCGCCCCCGCTTTCCGCAAGATCGTGTTCGGCATGTCGCGCGAGGAAGTGCAGGCCATCGCCGAAAACGGCACGCGCCTGATCAAGCAATTGACGGCCCAGCGGCCCGAGACGGAATGGACTTTCCAGTATTCGCCCGAGACGTTCAGCATGGCCGAACTCGACTTTTCCAAGCGCGTCTGCGACGCCGTATCGGCCATCTGGCAACCGACGCCCGAGCGCAAAATGATCGTCAACCTGCCTTCCACCGTGGAATGCAGCACGCCCAACGTCTATGCCGACCAGATCGAGTGGATGCACCGCCATTTGGCGCGGCGCGATGCCATCGTGCTCTCGGTCCATCCGCATAACGACCGCGGCACGGCCGTCGCCTCGGCCGAATTGGCCGTGATGGCCGGCGCCGACCGCGTCGAAGGCTGCTTGTTCGGCAATGGCGAACGCACCGGCAATGTCGATCTCGTCACGCTGGCGATGAACCTCTACTCGCAAGGCGTGCCGCCCGGGCTCGATTTTTCCGATATCGATGCGGTGCGCCAATGCGTGGAGGAATGCAACCAGTTGCCGGTGCATCCGCGCCATCCCTATGTCGGCGATCTGGTGTTCACCGCCTTCTCGGGTTCGCATCAGGATGCGATCAAGAAAGGCTTTGCCCGACAGCGCGCCGATGCGAAATGGGAAGTGCCCTACCTGCCGATCGACCCGGCCGACGTGGGCCGCGGCTACGATGCCGTGATCCGCGTCAACAGCCAGTCCGGCAAGGGCGGCATCGCCTATCTGCTCGAACAGGAGCACGGCCTGGAAATGCCGCGCCGCCTGCAGATCGAATTCTCGCGCGCGGTGCAGCAAGTCACCGATGCCACGGGCAAGGAATCGAGCGCCGCAGATTTGCTTGCGCTGTTCCGCAAGGAATATCTCGATCAATGCGCACCCTATCTCTACATCGCGCACCGCATGCAAGGCGGAGGGCGTGGCGAGGCGACCAGGGTGGAAGTCGACATGCTCGAATACGGCAAGCCGGTCACGCGGCGCGGGGAAGGCAATGGCCCGATCGATGCCTTCACGCAGGCGCTCGGCCATGACATCCGCGTGATGGATTACCATGAGCATGCGATAGGCAGGGGCGCCAATGCGCAGGCGGCGAGCTATATCGAGCTGAGGTTGAACAACGGGACGACCCGTTTCGGGGTCGGCATCGACGCCAATATCGTGACGGCATCGTTCCGCGCTATCGTCAGCGGCTTGAACCGGCAAATTGCGGCAGGGGAACGGACGCGGGCGGACGCGGAGAACAAGGCCGCGGCATAGTGTTTCGCAGGGGCGGAATGCGCCGGGCGGGGCTCCGCCGCGCCTTTCCGCCCTGCATCTCTTTCTACGCTTCCATCGCCCTCACCAACTCCGCATCCGCCGCCACCGCCCTTTGTACCGCGGGCCGGCCCATCACGCGCTCCACGTAAGCCGTCAACACCGGCGACTCCGGCATCAGCTTGAACTTGATCAACCAGTTCAAGGAGGTCCCCCACAGGAGATCGACCGCGGTAAAGCGTTCGCCCAGCATATAAGGCCCCTTGCCCAGCTGATCGATCACGGTCTGGTACATGGTATCGAAGTCGCCATACGGGCAAGTCGATTGCTGCACCGGCTCGCGCTTGAAGGCGCGGTCCACAATCGCCGGCTCGACGCAGGAACCGTAGAACACCATCCAGCGCAGATAGGGCCCGCGCAGGGGGTCTTGCAAGCCCGGCGCCAACCCGGTTTCGGGGTAAAGATCGGCCATGTACATATAGACAGCGGCCTGCTCGGTGACGAGCGCCTCGCCGTGCACGATGGCCGGCACCTTGCCCATGGGATTGACGGCCAAATAGTCCGGTGCGCGCTGCTGCCCGGCCTTCAGGCTCAAGACACGCATCTCATAATCGGCCCCAAGCTCTTCGAGCAAAATGCGCACACCGCCGGCGCGGCTATTGGGGCAATGAAAGAAGACGACATGGCGATCCGTATTGCTCACTTTGTTCATCGTGATATCCTCAACCGTTGACGATGCCGGCATTGTGCCCCGCCCTTCAATCGCAAGTCTTGTAAAAACGCGAATCCCGATGAACGACACATTGCAACCGGTTACGACCAAGGCCAAGGGCGTGGTAGCGCCCGCATTGGCCGGCAAGATGTTCCGCCTGAACCGTTACCAGCCCGCTGCGCCGTTCGATAGCGCGATCGAGCACTACTGGGTCGTGCAGTGGGACTTGCAGGGCAAGCCGCCGTTCGTGCAGCGCACCCTGCCCTACCCCAGCGTGCAACTGGTGTTCGACCAGTGCAAAACCGCCGTATTCGGCGTCGTCAGCGGCGCTTTCGAATACTCCCTGCAAGAGTCCGGGCGGGTGCTGGGTGTCCGTTTCAAGGCCGGCGCGTTCCGCGCCATGCTGGGCCGCTCGCTGCAGACGATCACGGACAAGACGCTGACCGTTGCCGAAACCTTCGGCTGGGACGACGCACGCGCGGAGCGGCAGGTGCTCGATGCGGCCGACGACGCCGGCATGGTTGCTGCCGCCGAAACCCTGCTGCGCCCGCACTTGCCGCCGCCCGACCCCAAGGTGGAAAAAATCACCGCCCTGCTCAAGCATATCCAGGAACACCAGGACATCACGCGCGCCGAGGAATGGGCCGCACAATGCGGCATGGGCTTGCGTTCACTGCAGCTCTTGCTGGCCGACTACGTCGGAGTCAGCCCGAAGTGGGTCATCATGCGCTACCGCCTGCAGGAAGCGGCCGACTTGTTGGCCAGCGGTGCGGATATCGACCTGGCCGGTCTGGCGCAGCGCCTGGGCTACTTCGACCAGGCTCACTTTTCACGCGCCTTCCATGCGCTGGTGGGCAAAACCCCTTCGGAATACCGCAAGCAGAACGCCGGCGCCTGATCGATGCGTATCAATGAGGCGCGGGATAGCTGACCTCAAGTATCTCCAGCTCTTCCAGCCCCGAAGGCGTCTGCAGCGTGACCGTATCGCCCTCGCGCGCCTTGGTCATGGCGCGCGCCACGGGTGCGATCCAGCTGATCTTGCCGTTCAAAGGGTCGGATTCGTCGATGCCGAGGATCGTGATCGTGGTTTGCACGCCGTCCTGGTTTTCGTAGGTGACGGTGGCGCCGAAGAACACTTGATCGCTGCCATGGTGCACGCTCGGATCGACAACTTCGGCCAAGTCGAGACGCTTGGTCAGGAAGCGGATGCGCTTGTCGATTTCGCGCAGGCGGCGCTTGCCGTAGATGTAGTCGCCATTCTCGGAACGGTCGCCATTCGATGCGGCCCAGTGCACGATGCGCACCACCTCGGGCCGGTCGACATCGATCAGGTGCAGCAGCTCGTCCTTGATGCGTTGATGGCCTTGCGGCGTGATGTAATTCTTCGAGCCGGGAGGAATGGCGGGCAAGGCGCCTTCCATATCCTCATCGTCGTCGTTGGTTTCTTTAACAAACGCTTTATTCATTTCAATTGCTATTGGCTACCGCATCGCTCCACACATAAGCGGCAAGCTGGATATCAGCCAGATCTTCATTGGTCAGTTGCAGGCGGGAAAAGGCTTCAATCGCCTGCTCGCCGGAATCGTGCATGCGTTCGAGATATTCGACCAGGTGCAGCATGTCGCCGAGCATGCCTTCGCGCAGCAGCAATGCCACCCGCACTTCCTCGGCCACGGGCATCTGTTCCAGTATATTCGCCATCGGTATGCCGAACAAGGTATCCATCAGCGACATGATGCCGACGGCAAAGGAGCGCTCGGCCATCGCGCGGTCGCGCGGCGCATAATTTTGCGCCATCAGTTCCATCAGCCTGCCGCGCGTCGTCGCCATGGCGAGCAAAGGCGAGACATGCTGCCCACCCTGGCGCTGTTCGACATAGAACATGATCTGCAGCCAGCGCCGCAATTGCGCCCGGCCTAGTACCAACAAGGCCTGGCCCAGGCTGTCGATACGGCGCGGCGCACCCACGGCCGGGGTATTGACCATGCGCAGCAGGGAGATGCCGATGGCGGCGTCGCGCTTGATGCTGCGCTCGAGTTCGGCCGTATCGGCATCGGCATCGAGCAGGCCCAGAAGATGCACCATCGTCAATTGCGCGGGCGTCAAACTTTTGCCGGCGATGATCACGGGACGCGCGAAATAATAGCCCTGGAACAGGTCAAAACCCAGTGCCAGGCAATGCGCGAATTCGCCTTGCGTTTCCACCTTCTCGGCCAGCAGCTTGGCGGGCGCGCCTTTTAGCTGCGCGCATAAGGTGGCGAGATTT
>DASVYZ010000315.1:0-3264 GCA_036391935.1 Burkholderiaceae bacterium
AAGTCACGAAAAAGGCCGGCAAGCCGGTGGTGATCTCGATGGGCGACGTTGCGGCTTCGGGCGGCTACTGGATCTCAACCTCGGCTGACGAAGTGATTGCCGATCCGGCCACGGTGACCGGATCGATCGGCGTGTTCGCCATCCTGCCCACGGCCGACAAGGCCATGGACAAGCTCGGTGTGCATTCAGGCGGCGTGACCACGACCTGGCTGCGCGACGGCTACAACCCGCTGCGCCCGCTCGACCCGAAGCTGCGCGATGTGATTCAGGCCACCATTGAGCACATCTATGCCGACTTCACCGGCAAGGTTGCCGCCGCGCGCAAGACCACGCCCGAGAAGATCGATGAAGTGGCGCAAGGCCGCGTCTGGACCGGCGAGCAAGCCAAGGAGCGGAACCTGGTCGATACGCTGGGCAGTTTCGAAGATGCAATCCGCTCGGCGGCCAAGCGCGCCAAGCTCGGCGACAACTACCGCGTCGCCTATGTCGAACGCGAATTGAGCGGCTTCGACAAGCTGGTCCACATATTCGACGCGCGCATCGCCGCAGCCATCAATACCCAGACCGATGCGACGCTGGCCCGCACCACCGGCGTGCCGCCGGCCGTGGCGCACGACCTGAGCAAGGACTTGGGCTGGTTGACCGACGTGGCGCAGGAACGCAAGCCGTTTACGGCAATTACGCACTGTTTCTGCGGACAACCGTAGGAACTTAGTGCTTGGCCTTCCACTCAATGTGGACTATATTGGTCCACATTGAGTTTTTGATTTCGTAGCATGCCGACCCGCAGAACCTTCCTGCAGCAATCGCTGGCGTTGGGTACGGGGGCCCTGATGGCCGCCTGTGCCGACTCCCCTCCCCCCAAGAAAACCATCGTCAAGGAAGCGCAGCCTGCTCCGCCCGTGGCGGCGCAGCCGCCGCGCAAGCCGCCTGCCCCTCCCGTGGACGATTTGAATGCTCCGCCCGATATCTTCGACGCGGGCACATTGGACATCGATTTCTGGGTCAAGCCGCGCACCATCTCGCTGATCCGCCCGGAGAGCGGTGAAAAGGCCAGCCTGCTGTATTGGAAAGACGGAGAAATCATCGACCCGGCTTACCAGGAACTGTGCCACATCCTGCGCGACATCAATGGCGGCGGGGTGACGGTGGCGATGGACCCCAAACTGCTCGAACTGCTATGGGCCACGCAAGCCTTCGTCGCACGCTACGGGATGACGGCGCCGCTGCAAATCCTCTCGGGCTACCGCACGCCGGAATCGAACAAGCACTTGATCGAATCGGGCGTACCGGCTGCGCGCAAGTCGCTGCACATGGACGGCAAGGCGGCCGACATCCGCATTTCCAGTCTCGATTCCGAAGTGCTGGGCAATTTGATCAAGAGCTTCCGCCAGGGTGGCGTCGGCTTCTATTATCGGCAAACCAGGCAGGGCGGATGGATACATGCCGATACGGGTGTGCAGCGGACCTGGAAAGGCTGACAACCTCTACTCTTAACCTTGTCATCCCCGCGCGAGCGGGGACCCAGTGTGACAACCTCTTCCTGTAGTGCTCATAGGTTCCGGTTTTCACGGGAACGACAGGTAGGGGTAGCGTTCCGCGCTTGCATCGCAATATCTACAGCAAACTCGAGCACCCGGTTATACTGACCCACTTCGCAACATTACCAAAAAAACCATGCGACTCGCTACCCTGGCTTCCGCCGTCCTGCTCACCCTGGCCGCCCAGGCCGCACTCGCCGATGCCGCCGGCGACAACCTGGTTCTGGAATCCCAGACCATGGACCGGACGGCCAATCCCTGTACCGACTTTTTCCAGTACGCCAACGGCAAGTGGCTGGCCGACAATCCGATTCCGGCCGACCGTTCGCGCTACAGCGCCTATGACGAAGTCATGGAGCGCAACCTGCGCGACTTGAAAGACATCGTGGAAGAGGCCGGCAAGGCCGATAGCGGCGCGGCGCATCTGGTGGCGGATTTTTACCATAGCGGCATGGATGAAGCCGCGATCGAAGCCGCCGGCACCAAACCGATCGCGCCCATGCTTGAGCACATCAAAAACATCAAAAATCGCCAAGGCTTGCTCGATGTGCTGGCCGAGCAAACCCGCACGGGCATGCAGCCGCTCTATACTTTCTTTGTCGACCAGGATGCGCGCAACACCCAGCGTTACATCCCGCAACTGGCGCAAGGCGGTATCGGCCTGCCGGACCGCGACTACTACGTGAAGACCGATGCCAAGACGCGCAAGATCCGCGAACAATACCTGGCCCATGTCGAAAAAATGTTCACGCTGCTCGGCGAAACACCGGCCCAAGCCAAGGCCGACGCCGCCACCGTGATGCGCATGGAGACGCGCCTGGCACGCGCCTCCATGACCAATGTCGAACAGCGCGACCCGAAAGCGACGTACCACCTGATGGACTTGCAGAAATTTTCCGCGCTCGACCGGAAAGTCGACTGGGTCCATTACTTCGCGCAAATCGGACTGACGGCGCCGGGCGACATGAACGTCGCCGAACCGAAGTTCTTCGCCGAAGCGGACCACATGCTCGACACGGTGCCGCTGCAGGATTGGCAAACCTACCTGCGCTGGAACCTCGTGCGCAACAGCGCACCGGTATTGTCGAAGGAATTCGTCGACGCCAACTTCGATTTCTACGGGCGCATCCTCGCCGGCACCAAGGAAAACCAGGCGCGCTGGAAGCGCGTGCTGCGTACCCTCGACGGCGAGGTCGGCGAGGCCCTGGGCGAGCTGTACGTCGCCAAGCATTTCGGCCCCGATGCCAAAGCCGGCGCGCTCGAGATGGTCGACAACATCAAAACCGCGATGCGCGAGGACATCAACAGCCTGGAATGGATGACGCCCGAGACCAAGAAGCATGCGCTGGAAAAGCTCGATACGCTATCGGTCAAGATCGGCTACCCCGACAAGTGGCGCGACTACAGCAGCCTGAAGATCACAGCCGACGATTTCGCCGGCAACGTGGAACGCGCCAACGCGTTCGAATTCAAGCGCAACCTGAACAAGCTCGGCAAGCCCATCGACCGCGACGAATGGGGCATGACGCCGCCCACGGTCAATGCCTATTACAACCCGACCATGAACGAGATCGTGTTCCCGGCCGGCATCCTGCAGCCGCCGCTGTTCCACGTCAAGGCCGATGCCGCCGCCAACTACGGCAACACGGGCGCCACCATCGGCCACGAATTGACCCATGCCTTCGACGACCAGGGCCGCCAGTTCGACGCCAAGGGCAACCTC
>DASVYZ010000316.1:0-2082 GCA_036391935.1 Burkholderiaceae bacterium
CACCAGTCAACGGCTTGCCCACACACGCCCTGGTCGGCTACCTGCATTCGAGCTTCGCCAATGGTTCGGGCTATATCCAGATGGCCAACGTCTCGAATAACTGGGACGTCATCGCGCTGGCCTTCGCCGACGCCGACAGCAGCGGCAACATCACCTTCACGCGCTGCGCAACGACCGATTGCCCAAACATCGAAAGCGATGCCGCATTCAAGGCCGCGATCCAGGCCAAGCAGGCGGCGGGCAAGAAGGTGATCATCTCGATCGGCGGCGCCAACGGCCTGGTGCAATTGACTTCGGCCACCGCGGTGAGCAACTTCGTGACTTCCGTGGAAAAGATCGTCGATACCTGGGGCCTGGACGGCATCGACATCGACTTCGAAAATCAGTCGCTGTCCCTGAACGCCGGCGATACCGACTTCACCAAGCCGACCACGCCCGTCGTGGTCAACCTGATCTCGGCCCTGCAGCAGATCACTTCGCACTATGGTTCCAAGTTCATCCTGACCATGGCACCGGAGACCTTCTTCGTGCAACTGGGTTACAGCTTCTATGGTCCCGGCCCCTCGGGCTCGGCCGATGCACGCTCGGGCGCCTTCCTGCCCGTGATCTATGCCATGCGCAACCAACTGACGCTGTTGATGGTGCAAGACTATAACTCCGGCCCGATCACCGGCTTGGACAACCAGTACCACACCATGGGCGGCGCCGACTTCCTCGAAGCGATGACCGACATGGAACTGGCCGGTTTCACCGTGGCCAACAGCGGCGGCAAGGTCTGGCCCGGCTTGCGCCCCGACCAAGTCGTGATCGGCATCCCGTCCAACGCCAATGCCGGTAACGGCTACCCCTCGGTGAGCGACACCGAGACCGCGCTCGATTGCCTGATGAAGGGCGCCTGCAGCGGCTACAAGCCGCATCAAGTCACGCCCAACCTGCGCGGCATGATGAGCTGGTCGATCAACTGGGATGCGTATTCCAACTACTCGTTCTCGGCGCCGTACAAGGCTTACTTCAACACCTACGGCAACTGAATCTGCGCCGCCATGCGGAAATGCCGCCGGCTAATGCCGGCGGCATTTTTTTGCGTAATGACAAATTGCGAGCAATGGAATCTTTCCGCGGCAAGGCGCTCCAATATTGAGCCTGGACACGAAATCTTGCGGCACGGCAGTATCCGCCGCCATTTCGTTTCAAACCGCCGTCAAGATTAGCAGTCCGGCCAAGGCCGGACCATAAAACAGAGGCGCATATGCAGCGTATCTGCGCAATTATTTTTGCCGCCGTCGTCCTGGGAGGCTGTGCCGCACTGCCTCCCGGCGCCGACTATCCCAAGCCGCCGTCAACGGCTTTCGCTCACCCGGAACAAACAGCACTGGGACAACTTGTGGCACCGGCTGTGGCCCGCCATCCCGGGCTCTCGGGCTTTCGCATCCTCAATGTCGGTGAAGACGGCTTTTTGACGCGCATACAAATGATTAAGCGCGCGCAACGTTCCATCGACTTGCAATACTTTATCTTCCGCAATGACGACACCGGCCAGTTGCTGGCGCTGGCGCTGATGCAAGCAGCCGACCGTGGCGTGCACGTGCGCATCCTGATCGACGACGCCGAAACCGAAAATGGCGATGAAAAGCTCGCCGCGCTGCAAGCCCATCCCAACATCGAATTGCGCATCTTCAACCCCTTCCGCTATCGTGGCCATCGCGAGGCGATCCGTTTCGTCGAATTCCTGATCAACCGTGACAGGCTCGACTACCGCATGCACAACAAGCTGTTCGTGGTCGACAACGCACTCGCGCTGATAGGCGGACGCAACCTGGCCGACGGCTATTTCCAGATCGACCCTGCGGAACAATTCGGCGACGACGACGTCTTTTGCGCCGGCCCGATCGTGCGACAACTCTCAGCCACCTTCGACGACTACTGGAACAGCGACAACGCCATTCCCGCCGCCGCGCTGGCGCCGGCTTCGTCGGCGCAATTGATCGCCTATCGTGACGCACTCGACGCACATCGGCAGAAACTCGACGCCTCGGGCGCCGACTATGCCTTGCGCATCCGCTCCGGCCAGCCGCTGGACGG
>DASVYZ010000317.1:0-2689 GCA_036391935.1 Burkholderiaceae bacterium
TTGCCGCAAGACATGCCGGAAGCGGGCTTCGTGCAAAAGACCGATTTGATCCATGGCATGGAGTCGGGCATGGTGATCGGCGCCGGGGCCGGCTTGCTGGGCGGCATTCTGTTGGTGCTGTTTCCGCCCGAGGGCTTGCGCCTCGAAGTGTTTGCCATCCTCGCCACGGCGATAGGCGGCGGTTTGTTCGGCACCTGGGCCTCGGGCATGGCCGGCGCGGCGATCCCGAATTCGCGGCTCAGGCAGTTCCAGCCGGGCATTGATCGCGGACAGGTGCTCTTGATGATAGACGTGCCTTTGAGCAAGGTCAGGATGACCGAGAATTTGATCGAACAGAACAACCCGAGCGTGAAGTTCGGCGGCGTGGAGCCGCATATACCGGCGTTTCCCTGATGCGTCGCTCGGGCAGGTTGGCGCTGAGCGAAGCGAGGCCCAGCGCAACCTGCGAAAAACCGGTCAGAAATTCCGATCCGGAAACAGCTCTTCGTGAATGTGCTGCAGCATGTCGATTTCCTCCCACACTTCAGGCGGAAAGCCGACGCGGTCGCCGCGCTCGTCGATCATCAGCTTACGGAAATAATCGTTCAATTCGCTGTAGCCCCACAGCGATTCGATCGCCTGCAGCACGCGCGGGAAGCCGATTTCGAGGCCGGACTTGTATTCGTCGTCCTCGGCGAACATGGTGCGCGTCACGCCCGTCATCAGTTCCGTCAGGTGCGGGTGGCCGGCAACGAATTTGTAACGGGGCATGGATGGCCTCAATGATGGGGATGGAGATCAGTCGCGGAAATTGTTGAAGTCGAGCGGCAGGTCAACCTCCTTGCGCAGCATGGCGATGGCCGCCTGCAGATCGTCGCGCTTGGCGCCGGTTACGCGCACGGTCTCGCCCTGGATGCTGGCCTGCACCTTCATCTTGCTGTCCTTGATGATGCGCACGATTTTTTTCGCGTCCTCGGATTCGATGCCGTTCTTGACCTTGATCACCTGCTTGACCTTGTCGCCGCCGATCTTCTCGACCTTGCCGATGTCGAGGAAGCGCACGTCCACGTTGCGCTTGACCATCTTGTTGGTCAGCACGTCGCGTACCTGGCCGAGCTGGAAGTCGGAGTCGGCATAGGCAGTCAGTTCGCGGTCCTTTTGCTCGACGCGCGCATCCGTGCCCTTGAAATCGAACCGGGTGGAAATTTCCTTGTTGGCTTGCTCCGTGGCGTTTTTCACTTCCACGGTATTGGCTTCGCAAACGACGTCGAAAGAAGGCATTTCGATAAATCCTGTCAGATGTTAAATGGCTTTTAAGTCATTTTAACCCAGAATTTTGACGATTTTGAGACTGTCGTGCACGCCGTCGGCCGGCAGGCGCCACCGAGTTTATCTGTCCTTGGCCCTTCTTTGGCACCAGTCCCGCCACATCTCCCGCAACATGGTTTCGAAGTGCCCGGCAAAGCGCGGGGCATCGAACAGCGGCGAGGCCAGCACTTGCGCACGCAAGCCGGCGCGCAGCCGGGCCAGCGCGGGCAGGTCGGCCGCCGCGGCGATTGCCTTGGCAAGGTAATCTTCCGCGTCGGCGGCGATCCAGCCGGGCAAGCCCGCATTGGCCAATAAGCCCACGCCCTGGCGCGCCAGGAAACGGCGGCCGGACAGCGTCAATACCGGCACGCCCATCCACAGCGCCTCGGCCGTGGTGGTGCCTCCGGGGTAGGGGAAAGGGTCGAGCGCGATATCGATGCGCTCATAGGTGCGCAGGTATTCTTCCCGCGGGGATGGCCCTTCCAGCAACAGGCGTTCGGGGGCTATGCCGCGGCTGGCGAAGCGGCCTTGCATATCCGCCCGGCGCGACGGATCGCTGAATTGCAGGTTTTTGAGCAGCAGGCGGCTTGCGGGAACGGCATGCAGGATGCGCGCCCACAATGCGATGACCTCTTCGCCGAGTTTGCTGGCGCCATTGCAGCAACCGAAGGTGACGTGGCCCCTGGCCAGCGCCGGCAGGGGAGATGGTGCCAGATCGCAGTCCGGCACGCCTAGGCACAGCCTGGTTTCGGGCAGGCGCCACACCGCTTCGCTGAAATCGGCTTCATCGCCAGGCGGCAGGGCCCAGGGATCGGCCACGAAGTAATCGATCGCCGCCAGGCCCGTGGTGGCGAAATAACCGAGCCAGCTGATTTGCAGCGGTGCCGGCTTCCAGGCGAACATGGGCAAGCGCGTGCCGGTGGTGTGGCCTGACAGATCGATCAGGATGTCGATGGCCTCGCCGTGGATCAGCCGCGCCAATTGTTCGTCGCTCATGCCGAACACCGTATGCCATGCCGCGCAATGCGCTTGCAGGCGGCGGCTCAACTCGTCTTGCTGCAGGCTGTTGGCGTAGGCATGAAAGGCGAGGCTGGCGCCATGCTCGCGATGCAAGGCGGCCAGCACGTCTTCCAGGAAGTAGCCAACCGGATGCCTGCGCAAATCGGCCGAGACCAAGCCGATGCGCAATTGCCGCGCGGGGTCGGGTGTATTGCTCCAGGACAGGTAGGGACGCGCGCGTTTTTCCGCCGCGGCGCCATAGCGCCGTGCGTGCTCCAGCAAGGCGGCGCCCGATTCATGGGGCAGGTAGTTGCAGGAAAACAGCAGGTTGGAATGGATATCGAGCCGACCGGGGCCGCTTTGCAGCGCCCCCAGGCAGGATTGCACCGCTTGCTCGAGATTG
>DASVYZ010000318.1:0-2595 GCA_036391935.1 Burkholderiaceae bacterium
GAGATGGCGCGGGGCAAACGCTGCGTGCCGCCGGCGCCGGGAATGGTACCGATCTTAATTTCGGGCTGGCCGAACTTGGCGTTTTCGGCGGCGATGATGAAGTCGCACATCATGGCCAGCTCGCAGCCGCCGCCCAGGGCATAGCCGGCAACGGCGGCGATGACGGGCTTGCGCACGCTGCGGATCTGTTCCCAGTTGCGCGTGATGTAGCCGCTCTTGTAGACGTCCATGAAGGTATAGCCGGCCATGGCGGCAATGTCGGCGCCGGCAGCGAAGGCTTTTTCGCTGCCGGTGATGACGATGCAGCCGACGCCTTCGTCGGCGTCGAAGGCAAGCAGGGCACGGCCGAGTTCATCCATCAATTGATCGTTCAGGGCGTTCAGCGCCTTGGGGCGGTTCAGGCGGATCAGGCCGACCTTGCCTTGTTGTTCGACGAGGATGTTTTCATACTGCATGGGGGCCTCCGGGGGTAGGGATGTAAGCGTGCATTTTATCAGCCCGCTCACTTGGCGGCGGTTGGTATGGGCTTCGGCAGCAGCACCCACATCGTGCCTTTTTGCTTCATCTTGCCCGCCTTTTCGCCAGCCTCATTGCCGAAGCCCCAGAAGAAGTCGGCCCGCACCGCGCCGCGGATGGCGCCACCGGTGTCCTGCGCCATCATCAGGCGTTGCAATTCGGTATCGGAAGACGGCTGCGTCGTGGCGAGGAAGACCGGCACCCCGGCCGGAATGAATTGATTATCCACCGCGATCGAGCGCTGCGGAGTCAACGGCACGCCGATCGACCCCTTGGGGCCGCTATTCGGGTTCGCCACCTTCTCTTCCTTGAAGAACACGTAGCTTGGGTTGGCATCCAATAGTTCGGCCAGGCGATCGGTATGCGCGGCGGCCCAGGTCTTGATGCTCTGCGCCGAAGCCTGGTCCAGCGTCATCTCACCCCGATCGACCAGGTAGCGCCCGATCGATTTGTAGGGATAACCGTTCTGGTCGGCATAGGCCACACGCACCATCTCATGCGTATCGCTCATCTGCACGCGACCTGAACCCTGCACCTGCAGGAAGAAGGCTTCGATCGGATCGTCGACCCAAAGCAATTCCTTGCCGGCCAGCGCATCGCCAGCCGTCAAGTCAGCGCGGGAACCATAAGGCACAACCTTGTTGCCGACCAGCTTGCCGCGCAACCGCATATTCTTCAACTCGGGATAGACCGAAGACAGGTCGATCGTCAATAAATCGTCAGGGGTGCGGTACAAGGGTGTCTGGTAAGCGCCGCCGCGCTTGCGCGCACCGTGCAGCAGCGGTTCATAGTAGCCCGTGATCAAGCCCTGGTCGGAGCCGTCGGCATTGAACACTTGGTAGGGCTGCAGGAAGGCTTCGAAAAATTCGCGCACGGCCTTGGCATCCTGCCCGTCAACCATCTGGGCCACGGCGCAGGGCTCTTTCCACTCCTGTCTCTTGATCAGCACGATGCAGGACGACATAAAAGGCTGCCAGGCTTCGCGCAAGTCGTCGCGATCCCAGCCGGGCACGGCAAGGTAGGTGCTCGGATGCAGCGTTTCCGCCGGCGACGGCGGAAACGTGGGATTGGGTGGCAAGAGCGGGGTTACCGGCGTCACCGGCTGCGGGTGGGTGACCGGTTGCGTGGTACACGATGCCAGGATCCATGCGCCAAACAAGGCCGATGCGAGTACACTGGCGCGTGTGGTGAAAGATTTGGAAAACATGGGAGATCGATAAGGTATGTGGGTAATTTTCCTCGAAGCCGGCGCAGCCTTGGCGCTGTTTCTTTTCATCGTCTGGTGGACCATGTTTTCCGGCAGAAACGATGAACCGCCGTCCGAGCCCCATGCAGACGACGATAAGACCAGGTAAGACGGCTTAGGTTCGCAGCAGCCCGGATGCCCCTGAATCAGTGCAGGGTACGGGGCAGCGACAGCATGAATTCTTCGATTTTTGCCTCGAAGCGTTCGCCATCCTCGGCGACGCAAAAATATTCACCATGCATCGTTCCCTGGGGCGTGGCGATGGCGGTGCCGCTGGTGTATTCGAACTGCTCGCCCGGCTGCAGCAGGGGCTGATGTCCCACCACCCCTAAACCGCGCACCTCCTCGATGCGGTTGTTGGCATCGGTGATGACCCAGTGGCGCGATATCAACTGGGCTGCCACCTTGCCGGTATTCTTGATCGTGATGGCGTAGGCAAACACATAGTTGGAATGGTCGGGATCGGATTGATCGGGCAAATATTGCGTCCGAACGGACACGGTGAATTCGTAGTCGGCCATCCTGGGAGCTTTCCAAATAGTCAATTGCACTTCTGCATTGTACACGTGCATTGCACAAGATCTCGTTCCATGATGCAAGACCCAACCGTGCTCCACGGTAAAATAGCGCATCTTTCCGCATTCCCAAACCCTATTATGAGCAAACCTCAATACAAGATCGCCCCCAGCATCCTTTCCGCCGATTTCGCCCGGCTCGGTGAAGAAGTGCGCAACGTCGTCGCCGATGGCGCCGACATCATCCACTTCGACGTGATGGATAACCACTACGTTCCCAACCTGACCATCGGCCCGCTCGTTTGCGAAGCGATCCGC
>DASVYZ010000319.1:0-2817 GCA_036391935.1 Burkholderiaceae bacterium
AGCCTCCTGCCGAAGGCGCTACGATGCGCGGCATGGTGCGCCGCATGCGAAAACGCCTGGCGCATCAGGGCGCTGCTGCCAATCACGCAATCGAGCCGCGTATGCGCGGCCATATCGATGATGGTGGGAATGCCACGGCCTTCTTCGCCTACCATCACGCCATAGGCATCCTGGAATTCGACTTCGCTGCTCGAATTGGAACGGTTGCCGAGCTTGTCCTTGAGGCGCTGGATCAGCACGGCGTTTTTCGTGCCGTCGGGACGCCAGCGCGGCACGAAGAAGCAGGAGAGGCCGGCGCCGCTGCCTGTTTCGGTGCGCGCCAGCACGAGGTGGGCGTCGCACATGGGGGCCGAGAAAAACCATTTGTGGCCGGTGAGCGCGTAGGCCGCGCCCCTGCCTTCGCCGCTTAGCGGCACGGCGCGCGTGGTGTTGCTGCGCACGTCCGAGCCGCCCTGTTTTTCGGTCATGCCCATGCCGACCATGATCGAATGCTTTTGCGCGACGGGCAGGTCGCGCGGGTCGTGGGTGCGCGCATAGAGCTTGTCTTTCAATTGCGCGAACAAGGCGGGCTCGTTCTGCAGCACGGGGATGGAGGCGAACGTCATCGTCACCGGGCACAGCGTGCCCGATTCGACCTGGGTCTGCAGAAAGTAGGCGGCTGCTCGCGCCACTTGCGCACCGGGGCGCGGCCATGCCCAGGGCGAGCCCTGCAAGCCTTCGCGCCGCGCGATGTCGAGCAGTTTGTGCCAGCTAGGATGAAACTCGACCTGGTCGATGCGGTTGCCGTTGCGGTCGTGCGTGACCAGCTCCGGCGTATGGCGGTTGGCCAGCTCCCCCAGGGGCTGGATTTCCGTGCTGCCCAGTTCCGCGCCGAGGGCTCCCAGGTGTTCCGTATGCCAGGCCGCGCCGCCGCGCGCCACGCCTTCGGCGAGGGCGGAATCGGCGCTGAAAATATTGTAATCTTCGAGTGCCGGAACCTGGTTCGTGACTTCATGGGTAGGCCATTGCATGACGCTGTCTCCTTATGCATCCTACTATTAGTTTATAGCGCCTGCAGGTAAAGGGTGTTCGTCTTTTCAGGAAAGCAAAATTTGTCCGCCGCCAAGCCTTTGCAGCCCCGGCGCAAGCCGAAACAGGAGCGCGCCCGGCTGACCCAGCAAGCCATTCTGGATGCCTTTGTTCGGCTTTTGCTGGAGAAGGGCTACGGCAGGCTCACCATGCGCGATATCGCCAGCCTGGCCGGGGTGGGGCTGGGGACGGTGTACGAGCATTTTCCGGGCAAGAAGGCAATTGCGGCCAATTGCATCCACCAGCGCTTCAAGGGCGTCGCGCTGGAGGCGGAACGCGTGATGGCTTCGCATGCCGGCAAGCCGGTGTCGGCAATGATCGATGCCTTGCTCGATCTGTTCGTTGCGCTGCATTGCGTCAGGCCCGAAGAATGGAGCGCACTGATTTTCCTGGAGCGGCAGGTATCGGACGAGGCCGCCTGGCGCACGCTGTATGAACATTTCGTCGACATTTGGCGCCGCGCCTTGCTGGCGTCGGAAAGCGCAAACGGCGACGCTGCCTACGTGGTCCATGCCGCGGTTTATGGTTATCTCTATCAGAGCTTGATGTGCCGTCCGGAAGCCGTCGCCACCCCCTTGTTCCGGCAGCAACTCGGCACCTTGGCTCATGCCGCGGCGAAAGGCCAAAAGCCGGGCGAGTCGGGTAAAATGCTCCCTTGACTTCGGAATAGCCCACTCATGTCCTATCAGGTACTGGCCCGCAAATACCGCCCCAAGAGCTTCGAAACGTTGGTGGGGCAGGAGCACGTCGTGCGCGCGCTGACGCACGCGCTCGAACAGCAGCGCCTGCATCATGCCTACCTGTTCACGGGCACGCGCGGGGTGGGCAAGACCACGCTGTCGCGCATCCTGGCCAAGTCCTTCAATTGCATCAAGGGCATCACGGCCAAGCCTTGCGGCGAATGCGAGGCCTGCACCGCCATCGATGCGGGGCGCTTCGTCGATTACATCGAAATGGACGCGGCCTCGAACCGCGGCGTGGACGAGATGGCGCAGTTGCTCGAGCAGGCGATCTACGCCCCCTCGAATGCGCGCTTCAAGGTCTACATGATCGACGAAGTCCACATGCTGACCAACCACGCCTTCAATGCCATGCTGAAGACGCTGGAAGAGCCGCCCGAGCATATCAAGTTCATCCTGGCGACCACCGATCCGCAAAAGATTCCCGTGACGGTGCTGTCGCGCTGCCTGCAATTCAATTTGAAGCAGATGCCGCCGGGCCATATCGTCGGCCATCTCGACAACATCCTCGGCCAGGAAGGCATCAGCTTCGAAGCCCCGGCCTTGCGCCTCCTGGCCCAGGGCGCGCACGGCTCGATGCGCGATGCGCTGTCCCTGACCGACCAGGCCATCGCCTATGCCGCCGGCGCCGTGACGCTCGACGCGGTGCAAAGCATGCTCGGCGCGCTCGACCAGTCTTACCTGATCCGCGTGCTCGACGCCCTGGCGGCCCAGGACGGCGCGGCCATGCTGGCCGTGGCCGACGACATGGCGGCGCGTAGCCTGTCCTACAACGCCGCGCTGCAAGACCTCGGTGCCTTGCTGCACCGCGTGGCGTTGGCGCAGACGGTGCCTGCGGCACTGGCGGAAGACTTGCCCGAACGCGCCGAGATCGTGCGTCTGGCCGGCTTGTTCGATGCCGAAGAGATTCAATTGTTTTACCAGATCGCCGTGCACGGCCGCAATGAATTGGGCCTCGCTCCCGACGAATACGCCGGCTTTACCATGACGCTGTTGCGCATGCTGGCAT
>DASVYZ010000320.1:0-2559 GCA_036391935.1 Burkholderiaceae bacterium
CGATTTGCAAGATCAGGCTGAATTCGCGCTCAACCCGCAGTGGATTCCGTCCCGTTACGCCATCGTCCCAGCCACAGGCCCGCCACAACCGACAACAGTGCCGCCACCATACCGGGAATGCTGAGCATCACCACGGTACCAGGCAGGCCCCATTCGTGCGCAGGCCAAGCGGTTTCAAGCCAGCCTTGCAGTGCAACATCGGCAAAGAGCATTTCCCCGCCGAGGTAACCCAGCAAAGCCGCGCCCAGGGGGATGATGACGGGGAAACGCAGCATCAGCTTCATCACCAGCCCGCTGCCGAAGGCGATCAAGGGAATGGACAACAGCAAACCGAGGATCAAAAGCGGCAAATTGCCATGCGAAGCAGCCGCTACGCCGAGCACGTTGTCCAGGCTCATGACGAGGTCGGCCACGAGTATGGTCTTGATCGCCGCCCCTAACGAAGCCGGTGCCGCATGCCCGGCTTCTTTGCCTTGATCGAGTAAAAGTTTTATCGCGACAACAACGAGAAGTATGCCACCGGCGACTTTCAAATAGGGCAAAATCAACAACTGGAGCGCGAAGACGGTCAACAGCGTGCGCATGGCAATGGCGGCCACGCTGCCGAAGATGATGGCAGGCTTGCGCTGATTTTGCGGCAGCGCCTGAGCTGCCAG
This sequence comes from Burkholderiaceae bacterium, assembly GCA_036391935.1. Classification (GTDB taxonomy): domain Bacteria; phylum Pseudomonadota; class Gammaproteobacteria; order Burkholderiales; family Burkholderiaceae_D; genus PKWO01. The sequence continues at coordinate 657 of DASVYZ010000320.1, forward strand.
GGCGATGACCACGGCGTTGTCGCCCGACATGAGCAGATTAACCAGCATGATATCGGCCAGCGAGGCCCAGGCTTGCCGAGAGTTGTATAGTTCCAGGGCTTGCATTTCTTGTTCGAGAGACGTAAAAGACGAAATCGCCGCTTATTATCGCAGCCAACCCGTGGGAGGACGCATGAAGGGATGGAACAGCCGGGCCGCAGCGCTACTGTTTTGCCTGCTTGCCCCCATGGGCGCCTGCGGCGCCCAGGAATTGCAGTTGCTCACCGAAGAATACCCGCCCATGACCTTCAGCGATCATGGCAAGCCGGCCGGCCTCGCCGTCGAAGTGGTGCAAGAGATACAGCGCCGCATCGGTGACCATGGAACGATTTCGGTCGTGCCCTGGGCGCGCGCCTACAAGCTGGCCTTGAATGGCCCCAATGCCGCCGTATTCACCACCATGCGCACGGCTGAGCGCGAGCATCAGTTCAAATGGGTCGGCCCGTTCGCAGTCGTCACCACCAGTTTTTACGCACTGCGCGGCAGCGGCATTGCCGTCAAAAGCCTGCAGGACGCGAAAGCGGTCGGCCATATCCTGGTGCCGCGCGAGTACTACTCGAACGAAGTATTGGTCAAACTGGGTTTCGACAACCTCGACACCAATGCAGCCAAGCCGGAAGAAATGTTGCCGATGCTGGCGCATCACCGCGCCGAACTGCTCGTCGCCGATGACCAGACATTGCCGGCCATGCTGGAGAAAGCCAACATGGAGATGGGCCAGCTCGAATTGGCCTACAGCTTCCTGCGCACCAGCAGCTATCTGGCGTTTGCGCACGACACGCCGGACACTGTGATCCAGCGCTGGCAAGGCGCGCTGGACGACATGAAACGCGATGGCAGCTTTGCGCGCATCTATGCCAAGTGGCTGCCGCGCATCACGCCGCCGGGGATTGCGGGTGAGCCCGAGGTCATTCTGAAAAAATAAACCACGAAAAGGAAAAGCGCCGGCAGCGATACCGGCGCTTTTTCCGGCTTTCGAAGATCGATTACAGGATCGACTTCAGCAAACGTCCCATTTCAGACGGGTTCTTGGTGACCTTGATACCGCAGGCATCCATGATTTCCAGCTTGGCTTGCGCCGTATCGGCGCCGCCCGAGATCAGGGCACCGGCGTGGCCCATGCGCTTGCCCGGAGGAGCGGTGACGCCGGCGATGAAGCCGACCACGGGCTTCTTCATGTTGTCGCGAATCCAGTAGGACGCGTTGGCTTCGTCGGGGCCGCCGATTTCGCCGATCATGATCACGGCATCGGTATCGGGGTCGTCGTTGAAGGCCTTCATGATGTCGATGTGCTTCAAGCCGTTGATCGGGTCGCCGCCGATGCCGACTGCCGACGATTGACCCAGGCCCAGCGCGGTCAATTGGCCCACGGCTTCATAGGTCAGCGTGCCCGAACGCGACACGACGCCGATACGGCCCTTCTTGTGGATGTGGCCGGGCATGATGCCGATCTTGATTTCATCGGGCGTGATCAAGCCGGGGCAGTTCGGGCCCAGGAGCTTGGTCTTGCTGCCGGCCTTGGCCATGCGGTCCTTGACTTCCATCATGTCGCGCACCGGGATGCCTTCGGTGATGCAGATCGCCAGGTCGAGTTCGGCTTCGACGGCTTCCCAGATCGCCGCGGCGGCGCCCGCGGGCGGCACGTAGATCACGGAAACGGTGGCGCCGGTCTGGGCCTTGGCGTCCTTGACGCTGCCGAAAATCGGGATGCCTTCGAAATCTTCGCCGGCCTTCTTCGGGTTCACGCAGGCAACGAAGCAGTTCTTGCCGTTGGCGTAGTCGCGGCACATGCGCGTGTGGAATTGGCCGGTCTTGCCGGTAATGCCTTGGGTGATGACTTTGGTGTCTTTGTTGATCAGGATGG
>DASVYZ010000321.1:0-7945 GCA_036391935.1 Burkholderiaceae bacterium
CTGCATCCCTTTTCGCTCGAACGTGCATGCCAAACAGATCATAAACAGGCTCTTAGCAAGTAGGGCGCAATAGCGAAGCGTATTGCGCCGAATGGTAAGTCCTGATATCGCGCGAAGGTCAACAATGCCTTCGCCATTCTGGAGAATCGCTTGATCTGCTTTTGAGATTTGGAAACCAGGTCGATAGCGCCGCAAGCAGCGTAGACAAATCGCGACTTCCCGCATCGGATCGCCCTGCAGGCGAGGAGAGCACCCCGTCAATTGCCCGCGACAGTCATGCTCTCGATCAGCACCGACCCCGTCTCCTTGGTCCCGCGAATCAAGGTATCCGCCCCCACCGCCACGATCTGTTTGAAAATTTCCTTCATGTTGCCGGCAATCGTGATTTCCTCGACCGGATATTGGATTTCGCCGTTTTCCACCCAATACCCCGAAGCGCCGCGCGAATAGTCGCCCGTGACGTAATTGACACCCTGCCCCATGAGGTCGGTGACGAACAGGCCCGTGCCCAGTTTTTTAAGCATGGCCTTGAAATCGTCGCTCTTTTTCGTCTGGCTCGACAGCAGCTTGAGGTTGTGCGAGCCGCCGGCGTTGCCCGTGGTCTTCATGCCGAGCTTGCGGCCGGAATAGGTAGAGAGGAAGTAGCCCTGCACCACGCCGTTCTTGACCACGTCGCGCTTTTGCGTCTTGACGCCCTCGTCGTCGAACGGGGCCGAGCCGACCGCGCCGATGACGTGCGGGTCCTCGAGGATTTCGATGTGCGCGGGGAAGACCTGCTTGCCCAATGAATCGACCAGGAAGCTCGATTTGCGGTACAGCGCGCCGCCCGAGGTGGCTTGCACGTAGGCGCCCAGGAGGCCGGCCGCTAACGGGGCTTCGAACAGCACGGGGCATTTGCGTGTATCGAGCTTGCGGCCGTTCAGGCGTGCCAGAGCGCGTTCGGCGGCATAGCGGCCTACGGCTTCAGGCGTGGCCATGTCGCGGGCGTTGCGTTGCGAAGTGTACCAGTCGTCGCGCTGCATGCCGGCGCCTTTGCCGGCGATGGGCGAGACGGAGAGCGTGTGGCGCGAGTGGGCGTAGCCGCCGATGAAACCGTGCGTGTTGGCATTGACGAAGTGCGATTGCTGGGCATAGACGCCAGCGCCGTCGCTGTTGGTAATGCGTTTGTCGACGGCAAAGGCGGCAGCTTCGGCGCGCAGGGCCAGTTCGACCGCTTCTTCGGTCGTGATGCGCCAGGGGTGGCATAGCTTGAGGTCGCGCGGGTGCATCTCGAGCGTGTCGGGCTCGGGCAGGCCGGCGCAATCGTCGGCTGAGGTGAAGCGGGCGATGTTGTAGGCGGCATCGACCGCCGCCTGCAGCGATTCGCGCGAAAAGTCGGTGGTGTTGGCATCGCCGCGGCGCATTGGACCACGGTCTTGGCCCTTTTCGCCCAGATAGACCGTGACGCCCATGCCTTTGTCCTTGTTTTGCTCGATGGTGTCGATCTTGCCCCTGCGCACTCCGACGGAGAGGCCCTGCCCTTCATTGATTTCCACTACCGCGTGCGAAGCGCCCTTTTCCCTAGCGTAACGCAATACGTCCTGCGCGAGCTGTTTCAACTGGTCTTGACTATGTGTAAATACGGAATTGCTCATGGGCAGGATTGGGCTGACGAAGGTGTAAAATGCTAATGATATCAGTACGGAATCATTTAATTCATTATGCCTAATCCCAATCGAGGTTCCTGCGGCTTTCAATCGAACGAGTTCGAGCAGGAATACGATCGCCCGTCCAAATCGCAACTCAAGCGTGAAATGACCGCCCTGCAAAAGCTCGGCGAAGACCTGGTGGCGGAATCGCGCGACCGCGTCAAGCGCGTGCCCATGCCCGAGGACGTGCGCGATGCCATTCTCGAATGCCAGCAAATCAAGGATCACGAAGGCCGGCGCCGGCAGATGCAATACGTGGGCAAGAAGATGCGCTCGCTCGAACCTGACGAAATCGCGGTGATTCAACGCACGATCGACGGCTGGCGCGGCACCTCGAAGGCGGAAACGGCTGCCATGCACGCACTGGAGCGCCAGCGCGAGAAACTCTTGGCCGACGACCAGGCCTTGACCGAATTGAAGGCCGAGCATCCCGATCTCGATGCGCAACACATGCGCACGCTGATCCGCAATGCGCGCAAGGAACAGGCAGAGAGCAAGCCGCCCAAGGCTTACCGCGAGATTTTCCAGATCCTCAAGCAGTTGCAGGCCGGTGAAGACAAAGACGACGAGGCGGGCAAAGCCACGGACGATGGCGAAGAGCATGACGAAGCCGCCGACTGAAGACACGCTCCTGGTCGGCCTGGTGTCGGTTTCGGACCGCGCCTCTTCCGGCGTCTATGAAGACCAGGGCTTGCCCGCCCTGCGCGAGTGGTTCGGCGCGGCGCTGGCCTCACCCTGGGAGATGGAAACCCGCCTGATCCGCGACGAACGCCCCGCTATAGAAGCGGCCTTGATCGAGCTGGTCGACGTGTGCGGCTGCGACCTCGTGCTGACCACGGGCGGCACGGGTCCGGCGCGGCGCGACGTCACGCCGGAAGCCACACTGGCGGTGGCGACCAAGGAAATGCCGGGCTTCGGCGAGCAGATGCGCCAGATCAGCCTGCGCTTCGTGCCCACCGCCATTCTCTCGCGCCAGGTGGCCGTGATCCGCGAGACAGCCGATCATGCCGCCTTGATCATGAATCTGCCGGGCCAACCGAAGTCGATCAAGGAAACGCTCGAAGGCTTGAAAGACGCTGACGGCAAGCAAGTGGTGCCGGGCATCTTCGCCGCCGTGCCTTACTGCATCGATTTGATCGGCGGGCCCTATATCGAAACCCATGAGGCGGTGTGCAAGGTATTCCGCCCCAAATCCGCCATCCGGCAAAGATAGCCATACACCATGCCCAAACACCTCGCCACGATACAACTCGATACCGGAGCCGATACCACCGCCAGCGTGATCTGGATGCATGGCTTGGGTGCTTCGGCCACCGACTTTGCCGGCATGCCGCAGGAGCTGGACTTGCACGGGCTCGATCCAATCCGCTTCATCTTCCCCTATGCGCCGGTGCGGCCCGTGACGGCCAACAATGGCTACGCGATGCCGGCTTGGTACGACTTCCTGCATTTCGGTTTCGACGAAGGCGAGGAAGGCCGCGAGGATGAAAGCACGATACGCGCCTCGCAAGCCTTGATCGAGCAATTGATCGAGCAGGAAGTGACACGCGGCATTGCGCCGGAACGCATCGTGATCGCAGGGTTCTCGCAAGGCTGTGTGATGACGCTGCAGACCGGCTTGCGTTATCCGAAGAAGCTGGGCGGCTTGATGTGCCTCTCCGGTTATCTGGCGTTGCCGCACAAGCTGGCTGAGGAACGCAGCGAAGCGAGCAAGGACACGCCGATCTTCATGGTGCATGGCCGCGGCGACCCCATCATCCCCATCCAATACAGCGTGCATTCGCGCGATTTCCTTACCAGGCTCGGTTACCAGATCGAATGGCATGACTACAACATGCAGCATGCGGTATGTCCTGAGGAGATCGGGCATATTGGCGCTTGGTTGCGGCGGGTGTTGGCCTGGTAGGCATCTTCCTACAATCGCCAGCCATTAGAGCAGGGCGCAATACACTGCGCCCTATTACCATTGCACCGGATTCGTCGCTTTCGTGTCGACGATGCCGGGATCGGCAAAGACGTAACTCTCGTTGAATTCTGTTATGCCAAGGATCAACCACGCCCCACATACCAGCCCCGTTCCCAACGCAAATCTACCCACGTTTCCTCCGAGTCCGTATCGACCTGTCATGTCGATGCCTGCGATTCTCAGGCAGCTGCGTGAGGCCTTGACGTGCTCGCCGTGCATTGTGCGTGAACGCATGACGATTTTTGCGGAACCGTATGGATCGGCGGATGGGCATGGTGGCCCATTGCATCTTGCCGAAATTTCAAGTAAAACTACGGCTTCGCGGATAGGAAAGCGAGCGCCGACACACACCATGTGCCAGGGATAAAACTGGGGAAGGTCGTGCTGCGGACGCTGATCCAGTGCCCCGCAGCCACGGAATGCTCGCGCGAAATTTCAAAACACGGGATTTCACGCACGAGGAGGATACACATGTCGTCCTGCATTTCCGGTTTCTCCAGCATTTCCGCACTGCGTACATGCGCCAAGGCCGCCACGGCCGCACTGCTCGGCATCGGTGCCATGAGCATCATGGTTCCGGCAGCGGCAACTACTCTGCCCCCGGGCTTTTCGATAGGCTCGGCCAACGTGGCCATCGCCGACCCCGCCGTACCGCGACCGCCGACCAGCCCTTGCAACGTAGTGCTGTTCAGCAACCAGGCCTTCGCCGATTTCAACAGCCACAGCTTCAACTACACGCCGCCCGCATCCTGTCCCGGCCCTTGGGCCAAGGTCGTGCTGGAAGTCGATCTTTCGATCAATGCAGGCCGCCAATACGACCGCACGGCGCACATCTGGCTCGGCGGCGTCAACATCTATACCGGCACGACCGCCGAGCCTTCTTCCAAGGAAGGGCCGAACTGGCATGTGGAGCGCGACCTGACCGATTATTCATCGCTATTCACCGGCGCACAGCAAGGCAGCGTCGACTTGGGCAATCTGGTCAACTCCACCTATACCGGCGTCTTGAACGGCACGGCGACCTTGCAGTTTTACCCTGCCGTGCAAGGCGTCAAGCCCATGCGCACGGCCGACGTGGTGTATCCGATGTCTGCCTCGAGCACCGGCGGTGCCGTGACCTTGAACACCTCGACCGATCAATTGAGTCAAACCATCACCTTCCCTGCCAATGTGGAACGCGCCTTCATCGACGTGCTGGCACAGGGCCAATCGGGCGACGAGTTCTGGTACACCTGCGTGCCCAATACCCTGTCCAGCCAATTGCAGAGCTGCGGCGGCACGGCTTTCCGCGAAGCGGAAATCAGCATAGACGGCCAGCCTGCAGGCGCGGCGCCGGTATATCCGTGGATTTTCACGGGCGGCGTCGATCCGCTGCTGTGGCGCCCCACTCCCGGCGTGCAAACGCTGAACCTGCTGCCCTATCGCGTCGATATCTCGCCGTTTGCCGCACTGCTCTCCAACGGCCAGCCGCATACCGTGGCCGTGAATGTCTATAACGCGAACGCTTACTTCCTCGCGTCCGGCGCCATCCTGGTCTATCGCGATCCGAACACGGTGCAAATCACAGGCGGGCTCACATCCAACACGCTGACCGCCGTCGCGGCCCCCACGATCAACAATCAAACCACGACCGATAGCAAGGGCAACGTCAGCGGGCTGCTCACCACCAGCAGCAGGCGCAGCTTCAGGATTGCAGGCTATATCCAGACCTCGCGCGGACGCATCGATACCGTGGTCCGGCAAAATATGTCTTACAGCAACAAGCAGAACTTCACGATCAACAGCACCGACTACGTGCAAGACATCACGCAACTCACCGATGTGGAAACCGATACCGGCGTCTATTCCAACGGCGGCGAAATGCACGAGCACCATCACGCCAGCTTCCCGTTGACGATGAACATCAACTACGCCACTCCTTCCGGCCAGCCGGCAACGCAAGCCACGACGGTCAGGCAAGCGTTTCATAACGCCAATTCGCTATCGCAAAACGGCTGGCCGCTCTATGAAAGCAGCGTGGAAAACACTGTGACACCTTCCGATACGCTCGATTTCGATGCGAACGGCAATTTCACCGGCAGCACCGGGCAGCAAAGCGCGCAAACCTATCGTTTCAGGGATACCGCAGGCAGTTGCTATAACCGCAGCGTGAGCACAAGCGCCGGTTTGTTGACGGCGGTAAACGACGGGCAATCGTGCCGTGGCAACCAGGATATGGTGCCGTGGTATATCGATCCCTATGGCATCGACTTGCCGGCCATTTCAACCTTGAATATGTACCGCTAGCAAGAACCGCAGGCTGGGACGTGTCCAAGCCCACAAGCACCCCAGCCTGCAAACTTCCTCGTACAATGCAGCAGCCCGCCCTCGCGGGTTGTAAAATAGAAGTCCACCCCCATTTACACCGCAGCGTGCCGAATCCGGCCGCCCGCGCAGTTCCATAACGAACGGATACTTTGTGGCCATCTATCAATTGGGCGAACACAGCCCCGCCATCGATCCCTCGGCCTACATCGCCGATTCCGCCAACATCATCGGCAAAGCCGCCATCGGCCCCAAGGCCAGCGTGTGGTTCGACGCCACGATACGCGGCGATAACGAATTGATCACAGTCGGCGAAAACAGCAATGTACAGGAAGGTTGCGTGCTGCATACCGACCCAGGCTTTCCGCTGACCATAGCCGCCAACGTCACCGTGGGCCACCAGGCCATGCTGCATGGCTGCACCATCGGCGAAGGTTCGCTGATCGGCATCCAGGCCGTGATCCTGAACGGTGCGAAGATCGGCAAAAATTGCCTGGTCGGCGCCGGCGCGCTCGTCACCGAAGGCAAGGAATTCCCCGACGGCAGCCTGATCATCGGGCGGCCGGCCAAGGCGGTGCGCGAACTGGCGCCGGAAGACATCCTGCGCATGCAGGGCAACACGGCGAACTATGTCGCGCGTGGGAAGTATTTCAAAGAAAATCTCAAGAAAATAGGTTGATGGATGTCTGATTCGATCAAAGTCGATACGCTACAGAAGTTCCTGTTCGAGGAAGCGCCGGTTCGCGGCGAACTGGTGGAAATTTCCGATGCCTGGAAGCAGGTGCTGGCGCGGCGCGATTATCCTGCCCCCGTCAAAGCCGTGCTCGGTGAAATGATGGCCGCCGCAGCCCTGCTCTCGGCCAATTTGAAATTCGACGGCGCCATCGTGATGCAGATCCATGGCGATGGGCCGGTGCGTCTCCTGGTGGTCGAATGCGATGCCACGCTGAACCTGCGCGCCATGGCCAAGTTGCGCGAGCACGCCGAGATCGCCGATGGCGCGAGCTTGCGCGACCTTGTCAACCTGCACGGCCATGGCCGCTTCGTGATCACGCTCGACCCGAAGGAAAAAGTGCCGGGCCAGCAACCTTATCAGGGCATCGTCTCGCTGGCAGGGGACGATGTCGCCACCGTGATCGAAAACTACATGCTGCGTTCGGAACAACTCGACACCAAGCTCTGGCTGGCCGCCGACGACAAGGTTTCGCGCGGCATGCTGCTGCAGAAGCTGCCACTGGAAGGCGGCCATGCCATCGCCGATTCCGAGCGTGCCAACGGCGCCTGGGATCATGCCCTGGCCTTGGGCGGCACGCTGGCCCGCGAAGAATTGCTTGCGACCGACATCGCCACGCTGCTGCGCCGGCTGTTCTGGGAAGAGACGCTGCGCGTGTTCGATGCGGAGCATCCGCGTTTTCAATGCAGTTGCACGCGCGAAAAGGTCGGCGGCATGCTGAAGATGCTGGGGCGCGATGAAGTCAATGCCGCGCTCAGGGAACTCGATTCGCTGCAGATCGATTGCGATTTCTGCGGTCAGCACTATGCTTTCGACAAGATCGATTGCGCGCAGCTGTTTGCCACCGGAGAGCCGATCGAGACGCTGCAGGCGCCAAGCCAGCTCAAGCATTGAGGATTGATGATGAAAAAGCGCAAACTGGGCTACTCCCCTCTCGAAGTCGCGCCGCTGGCTTTCGGCGGCAACGTGTTCGGCTGGACCGTCGATGAGGCCACCTCGTTTGCGCTGCTCGACAAGTTCACCGACGGCGGCTTCAACCTGATCGACACAGCCGACGTCTATTCGCGCTGGGTGCCCGGCCACACGGGCGGCGAATCGGAAACCGTGATCGGCAAATGGCTGAAGAAGAGCGGCAAGCGCAAGGACGTGATCATCGCCACCAAGGTCGGCATGGACATGGGCGAAGGCAAGAAAGGCTTGCGCACCGGCTATATCCTGCGCGCGGTGGAGGATTCGCTCTCCCGCTTGCAGACC
>DASVYZ010000322.1:0-5622 GCA_036391935.1 Burkholderiaceae bacterium
CCGGCCGCACGATCGCCACCTCGATCACGAGGTCGTAAAACTCCCTCGGCCGCAAGCGCGGCAACATCGACATCTGGGCGCGCGATTCGATCTGGAACACGCCTATGGTGTCGGCCCGGCAGATCATGTCGTAGACGGCCGGGTCTTCGCGCGGAATGTCCTGCACGGCGAATACCTCGCCGCGCCGCATGCCGATGAAGTCGAGCGCGCGGCGGATCGCCGTCAGCATGCCCAGGGCCAGCACGTCGATCTTGAGCAAGCCCATGGCGTCAAGGTCGTCCTTGTCCCATTGGATCACATTGCGCTCGGCCATGGCGGCGTTTTCGATCGGCACCAGCCGCGCCAGGCTGTCGCGCGCGATGACGAAGCCGCCGCTGTGCTGCGACAAATGGCGCGGAAAGCCGAGCAGCTCCTGCGTCAGCTTCAAGAGCTTGTGCGTCACCGGCGAATCGGGGTCGAGGCCGTTTTCCTGCATGCGCTCGGTGTTGATCCGGCCGCCATCCCACCACTGGTGCAGCTTGGACAAGCGGTTGAGCGTGTCGAAATCCATGCCGAGCGCCTTGCCCACATCCTTCAAGGCCGAGCGCGGATGGTAGACCACCACGGCCGCCGTCAGCGCCGCGCGGTGCCGGCCGTACTTGTTGTAGATGTATTGCATGACTTCTTCGCGCCGCTCGTGCTCGAAATCGACGTCGATGTCGGGCGGCTCGTTGCGTTCTTCCGAGATGAAACGCTCGAACAGCAACGTGGTGGTCGTGGGATCGACCTCGGTGATGCCCAGGCAATAGCAGACGCTGGAATTGGCCGCCGAGCCGCGCCCCTGGCACAGGATGCGCCTGCTGCGCGCAAAATGCACCACGTCGTAGACGGTCAGGAAGTACGGCTCATAAGACAGCTTTTCTATCAGCGCCAGTTCCTTTTCCAATTGTTCCTGCACGGCGGCGGGTATGCCGCGCGGATAACGGGTACCGGCGCCTTCGCGCGTAATGCGGCGCAGATAGCCGGACAAGGTTTCGCCCGGCGGGACGATCTCTTCCGGATATTGATAACGCAACTCTTCCATGGAAAAATCGCAGCGCTCGGCCAGCACCACGCTCTGGCGCAAGGTATCGGCCGGATACAGTTGCGCCAGTTTCAAGCGCGCACGAAGGCATTGCTCGGCATTGGGCTGCAGGGCCATGCCGCATTCGGCGACCGGCTTCCCCAGGCGTACGGCGGTCAGCACATCCTGCAAGGGCTTGCGCGAACGCACGTGCATGTGCACGTCGCCGCAAGCCGTCAGCGGCAGGCGATGGCGCGCCGCCAATGCCGTGAGGCGTTCCTTGCGGTCTTCGTCGCCGGCGTGCTGCAGCATGTGCAGGGCGACGGCACCGCGGTCGCCGAACGTTGCGGCGACCCAGGCCGCCTGCTCTTCGAGCACGGCATCGGAGACGGTGCAATCGGGCACGAACAGGGCCAGGCAGTCGGGCAAGCCGCGCAGGCGCGTGCCGGCCGTGCGCGCCACGTCGCTGCGCCTCACCTCGTAGCTGCCCTTGGGCGCGCGGCAACGGCCCACGCTGATCCATTCGGCCAGGTTGCCATAGCCTTCGCGGCTCATCGCCAACAGCACCAGCTACAAGCCGCATTCCAGCCGCATTTCACTGCCGATGATCAGGCGCATGCCGAGCTTCTTCGCTTCGACATGGGCCCGCACCACGCCAGCCAGCGAACACTCATCGGTGATGGCCAGGCTGTGGTAACCGAGCTTGTGGGCGCGCGCCACCAACTCTTCCGCATGCGAGGCGCCGCGCAGGAAACTGAAGTTGGTGAGGCAATGCAGCTCCGCGTATTGAGGCAGGAGGGAAAACATCAGCCGAAGAACCCATGCAAAAACCAGCCCGGCGTCTCTTCCGCCAAGCTGGGGCGTTCGCGATAGATCCAGAGCAGCATCCGGCTCTCGTTGCTGGCGATGAAATAATCGCGAGCGGCGAGCTTGTCGTCCCACCAGCCCGATTCGATGCGTTCCGGGCCGGACAGCATGGTCAGGCTGCCGAGATAAAACGGTTTTTCGCCGCGCACCATCAGTGCCAGGGGTTCGGCCAGCAGCCAGCCTGGCCGCGGCGGAAAAGCCTCGACCAGTTCTTGCTGACCGCGCTCGCGCCCGGCGTCGTTATCCATGGCCGGCTTGAGCGCAAAGCTGCGCTCGGGACGGTGATCGGCCACCAGAACAAAGCGCCGTACCGCTTCCTCGCCCAGGCGGCTCGTCAACCGTTCGATCAGGCGTGCCATCGATTCGGCCCGGCAGGCGGTGGAGGCGAACAATTCATTGTTCGGCGCCGCCAGCGGTTCGATGGTATCGGCTTGCAGGGTCAATTCGATCACCGATGCCCTCAGCACGAGCTTGGCCAGGTTCTCTTGCAACAGCAAGGCCAGGTGCGCCAAATCGCGGGAGGCGCTGCCCAGCCTGACTTCCACCATGCTTGGCGCATTGCCGCTCTTGCGCACCGATTCATGGTGCAGCAAGAGCGAAAAGCGTGTGATGGCGGCATGACGCGCCACCAGCCAACCCGTCATTTGCAGCAGCAGCCGCTCGGCCGCATGCTGCAGGGCTTCGGTACTGTCGACGCGCGCCATCAATTCCAGGCGCGCGGCAAATGTTTCGGGCGCCTCATACCAGGCACGCGCATCGGGTTCGGTGCCGTAAGCCTTGTCGAGCTCGCTCAAGACCGCGGCGCCGAAGCGGCGCGTAATGCCTCCGCGCGGCAGCGCGCGCAACTGTGCCAGGCTGCGGCAACCGATGGCGTGCAGGCTATCGAGATGCCGCTGTGCCGTCTGCATCAGGTTGACCGGCAAGGCATCGAGCTTTGCGGCACAGGTGTCGCCGTCGGTGTCGATATCGTCCATATGCTGCGCCAGTAGCCAAGCCGCCGTCGCCGTCGGCGCAGACGCCAGTTGCGGCACGAAACCCAGGCGTTGCACGCCTTCGCGCAAACCGCGCTTTACGGCATCGAGCCCGCCGAACAGGCGCAGGCTCGGCGCCACTTCGAGCAGCAAACCCTGGTCCTGCAAGCTGACCTGGGGCGTAAAATGGAGCGCCCACAGGGCCGTCTCGATCACGGCGCGCGCTTCGGCATCGATATCGCGCTCAAGCAGGACCAATTCCGACGCGCGCGAGCGCGCACTGCTTTCCCGCATGCCGAACTCCACACCGGCTTGCTGGGCGCAGGCATTGGCCCAGCGTATGCGCCTGGCCTCGGTGACTGCCAACGGCACGCCATGCTCGAGGCCTTCGCGCATGGCTTCAGGCCAGCGACGATAAGCCAGATCGAGCGGCAAGCGCGGCAGGTAAAGTGCGATCCAGAGCATGGGGCAACTTGATGGAAAGAGGCGGCGCGGCAGGGAGGCCGGCACGCCGGGCCAACGCGCGCTCGACGGCAGCCGGCAGCCAGGCATCGACCAGCACCGGCGCCGCCGCCTGCGGCCCGCGCCGCTTGAACACGTCGATCGACAACTGCCCTTTCGCAGCGGCACGGCACAACAATCGCAAAGGCGCAGGCGAGGATTCCTGGCGTGCCGCCGCGGGGCGAAACACGAAACAGAGGCCCTCCCCTGCGCCTGCGGCCAATTGCAGGCGGCGCAGATGATCGGGCTTGGCTTGCGGCAGCCAGCACAGCAAGGCGCCGCAACTGGCGCTTTTCAGGATTTGCTCGGCAGCCCACAGCCGGTCGCCCGGTTTTTCCGACTGCACCAGCAAGAGCCGCCGCACGTCGATGCCGGCTTGCGCCAATGCCGGCGCACACACCAGGTGCGGCGGCGCGAGCAGGATGATGGTTTCGCCGGCGGCAGCCAGACGCGACAACAGCGGCGCCAGAAGGCGGAATTCACCGTCCCCCTGTTGCGCCCACAGCAATTCGGTCAATACCGAAGGCGGCCAGCCTCCCCCAGGCAATTCCCGGTCGAGCGCGGCATAACCGCTGGAACGGCCGCCGGCGCGGTAAGTCCCCATGGCATCGCCGCGCCACAGGGCGTGCGGCAAGCTGGCCGCAAGCGCTTCAGCGGAGAGACGGGGAGCCGTCCCGCCGCCTGCCGGCAGAGGTTGGGTAAGTGTCGATGCCACGGGAATCTCGGAAGCTCAGTCATTTTACTGTATATATATACAGCATATTTTAATCCGGGAACGCCGTTCGTCAAGCCTTGTTTTTGCCGCATCAAAGTGCGACAACTTCAGCTTGCCAATGTGTCAAATGGAAATCGAGCATGCGTTCATCCGGGGACAGCCGGCATTGTCATGAAGGAAGCGATGGATCCAAAGATCGATTGGCGACAGCGAAGCAAGCAGCAGCGAAAGTGCCCGCCAGAAAAATTGCCCATGCTAAGATGAGCGCGCGTCGTTCCCCGGAGAGTTCCCATGATCGGATTGCTGCCGCTTCTCGTCATCGCCATCTTCATCTTTATCTCGGGCTTGCGCATCGCGGCGCAATATCAGCGCGCCGTCGTGTTCCGTCTCGGTAAGCTGCAAGGCATACGCGGCCCCGGTTTATATTGGCTGATCCCCGCCATCGAGACGCAGCAAACCATTGATATCCGCACCATCACCGCCTCGGTCGATCAGCAGGAAACCATCACGAAAGACAACGTGCCGGTCAAGGTGACGGTGGTGATCTGGTATGCCGTGACCGATCCGGTGAAATCGGTCGTCGAAGTGCGCGAAGTCGATAAATCTGTGATCCAGGTGGCGCTGACTTCGCTGCGCAACATCATCGGTCGCCATACGCTGGACGACGTGCTGAAGGAACAAGAGCGCCTGGGCGCCGACATGCGTCAAACCATCGACGCCGCCACCGAGCCATGGGGCGTGAAAGTCACGCGCGTGGAAATGCGCAATGTGGAAATCCCCGAATCGATGCAGCGCGCCATGGCGCAGGAAGCCGAAGCCCTGCGCGAAAAGCGCGCACGCATCATCAAGGCCGAAGCGGAGTTGGAAGCCGCGCAAAAGCTGCGCGAAGCGGCTGGCCTGATCATGGAACATCCGGCCGGCCTCGAACTGCGCCGCATGCAGATGATCACCGAAGTCGGGGCCGAACAAAACACCACGACCATCATCATGATGCCGAGCGAATTCGTGTCGATGGCGCGCGGAATCTCCGACTGGGGCAGGAAAAGCACGGACCAATAGTCAGCCATGTCCAGCGCTATTCAGGCCACGCGCAACCTGTCCCTGACTTCCATCAAGGCGAAGCCGAGCAGGTTCTCACCTCTCCATTCGCGCGGTCTGGCTGCTGCAGGATCGTCTTTAGCCAAGCCTATACCCCAGATCGCATCAACCGGGCTGGCCTCCACGAGAACCTTGTCGCCGGTGCCGAGCAGGAAAGCCTTGCGTGCGGCATCCTGCCCGAACTTTGCCAGGTTGCCCGCCACCACAACGGCATAGCGCTCGCGGCTCCAGGCCCCGTCGTCGTAGTTCTTTACACGCCGCCCGATGGCCTTGACCTTGTCCGGCCCCGGAGCAGCCAGAATCTGCGCTACCGCCTCCTCGTCGCCGAACAGCCTTGCCTTGCCGGCCATCATGAAGTGCTCGGCAGTCGGGTAAAACACGCCCTCGTGCTCGAATGGCGCCGCATACCATTGGCTCATGCAGGAAAC
>DASVYZ010000323.1:0-3645 GCA_036391935.1 Burkholderiaceae bacterium
CGCCAAGATGCGCGAAGGCTACGACTACGTCGGCTCGATCCGGCGCAAGCGCCAGGATTCGGCCTGGCGCACCTGGGCGTCGCGCGCGATGAACCGGCTGCGCGAAAAGATCACGCGCATCAAGATGACCGACCAGGGCAACATGCTGCGCGCCTACGGCCGCAACGTGATCGACTTGATCAACCGCTGCGACGAAGTCAATACCTTCGTCCCGGCCCTGGCCTACACCTTCGCGCGCAAGCCGACCGAAATCATCGTCGAGCATGAAGAGCGCGCGGCCGGCGAATCGAAGTATTCGCTGTACAGCCTGATCCGCCTGAATTTCGACCTGGTAACCGGCTTCTCTGTCGTGCCGCTGCAATTGTTTTCCATGCTCGGCATCGCCCTTTCGTTCTGCTCGGGTGCGCTGGTGCTGTTGCTGGTGTTCCGCCGCCTGATTCTCGGCGCGGAAGCCGAAGGCGTGTTCACGCTGTTTGCGCTCTCGTTCTTCTTCATGGGCGTGATCCTGTTCGGCATCGGCCTCTTGGGCGAATATACCGGCCGTATCTACCAGCAGGTGCGCGGCCGGCCGCGCTATGTGGTGCAAACCGTGCTCGAGGAATCGTCCCCGGCCGCAGGGAGCTAATCATGCGCGCAGTCGTTTTTGCCTATCACAACGTCGGCGTGCGCTGCCTCAAGGTCTTGCTGGCCAAGGGAGTCGATGTGCAACTGGTGGTCACGCACCAGGACAACCCGAACGAGACGATCTGGTTCGAGTCCGTGGCGGAGCTGTGCCGCGAGCACGGCATCGCCTGCATCACGCCGGAGGACGCCAAGTCGCCCGAGCTGAAAGCCCGCGTGGCCGAATGCAGGCCCGACCTGATCTTCAGCTTTTACTATCGCCATATGCTGCCGCTCGACGTGCTCGACCTGGCACGCGCCGGCGCCTACAACATGCATGGCTCGCTCCTGCCCAAGTACCGCGGCCGCGTGCCGGTGAACTGGGCCGTGCTGCATGGCGAAACCGAGACCGGCGCCACGCTGCACGAAATGGCGGCCAAGCCTGATGCCGGCGCGATCACCGCGCAGACGGCAGTGCCCATCCTGCCCGACGATACAGCTTTCGAGGTGTTCGGCAAGCTGACCGTCGCCGCAGAGCAAACCTTGTGGAACGTACTGCCCGACATCCTCGCAGGCACTCCGCCGCGCCACGTCAACGATTTGAGCCGCGGCAGCTACTTCTCCGGGCGAAAACCCGAGGACGGCCGTATTGACTGGAAGCAACCCGCGCAGGCGGTATATAATCTGCACCGCGCCGTGGCGCCGCCCTACCCCGGCGCTTTCACCGAACTGGCCGGCAGAACTTATCAAATAGGCAAAGCCAGATTGGCGCAAAGACCCATGCCGGATTTGCCGCCGGGCTTGGCTGTGGTGGATAATTGCATCTTTGGCGTCTGCGGCGATGGCCGCGCGCTCCTGATCCATGAATTGCTGGCTGACGGCCAACCCGTCTCCCCAGCCGAACTAGAAACGGTAACAAAATGAGGCTGGGCAGGCGCCGCGACGAAGACAGTACGACTGTACGGCGAGGAGCGGGAACAACGCCAGACTCCTTTTGTTATCGTTTCATACAACAAACCTTGTCGACCAATGCGTAAAGCCGGCGGCATCAAGAAGATACTCTTATGAAAAAAGTCCTCATCCTCGGCGTCAACGGCTTTATCGGCCACCACCTGTCCAAGCGCATCCTCGAGACCACTGATTGGCACGTCTACGGCATGGACATGATGACCGACCGCATCACGGACATTCTTTCCAACGAAGCCTACAAATCGCGCATGCACTTCTTCGAAGGCGACATCACGATCAACAAGGAATGGGTCGAATACCACGTCAAGAAGTGCGACGTGATCCTGCCGCTGGTGGCCATCGCCACGCCCTCGACCTATGTGCAAAAGCCCTTGCGCGTGTTCGAGCTGGACTTCGAAGCCAACCTGCCCATCGTGCGTTCGGCCGCCAAATACGGCAAGCACCTGGTATTCCCCTCGACTTCGGAAGTCTACGGCATGTGCCACGACGAGGAATTCGATCCGGAAGAATCCGAACTGATCTGCGGCCCGATCAACAAGCCGCGCTGGATCTATTCCTGCGCCAAGCAATTGATGGACCGCGTGATCTGGGGTTACGGCATGGAAGAAAATCTCAACTTCACGCTGTTCCGCCCCTTCAACTGGATCGGCGCCGGCCTCGATTCGATCCACACGCCCAAGGAAGGCAGCTCGCGCGTGGTGACGCAATTCTTCGGCCACATCGTGCGCGGCGAAAACATTTCGCTGGTCGACGGCGGCGCCCAGAAACGCGCCTTCACCTATATCGACGACGGCATCGATGCGCTGATGAAGATCATCGAGAACAAGAACGGTGTCGCCTCGGGCAAGATCTACAACATCGACAACCCTACCAACAATTATTCGATCCGCGACCTGGCCGGCATGATGCTCAAGCTCGCCGCCGAATATCCGGAATACGCCGATTCGGCCAAGCAGGTGAAGCTGGTTGAAACCACCTCGGCCGCCTACTACGGCAAGGGTTATCAGGACGTGCAAAACCGCGTGCCCAAGATCACCAACACCTGCGAAGAACTGGGCTGGGCGCCGAAGACCACGATGGCCGATACGCTGAAGAACATCTTCGACGCCTATCGCGGCCACTTCGCTGAAGCCAAGGCTTTGATGGATTGACGGGGTGAGTTTTCTCGCCTTAAAAATCGACGTCGATACCTACCGGGGCACACGCGAGGGAGTGCCGAACCTGGTGCGCATATTGCGCAAGCACGGCGCCGGCGCAACCTTCCTGTTTTCGCTCGGGCCCGACCACACCGGCTGGGCCCTGCGCCGCGCTTTCCGTCCCGGCTTGCTGAAGAAAGTATCGCGTACCTCGGTCGTCGAGCACTATGGCTTGAAGACGCTGATGTATGGCGTGCTCTTGCCCGGTCCGGACATCGGGCGCGAATGTGCGGCCGAACTACGCGCCGTGCGCGACGCCGGCTTCGAAGTCGGCATCCACACCTGGGACCATACCTATTGGCAGGATAACGTCAGGAAGCGCGACGCGGCCTGGGCCGGCGAACAGATGCAAAGGGCTTATGACCGCTGCATCGAAGTCTTCGGCACGGCGCCTCAGACGCATGGCGCCGCCGGCTGGCAGATGAATGAGGCTGCCTTCGAAAAGCTCGATGCGCTCGGCATCGCCTATGCCTCGGATGGCCGTTCCCTCCTGACCGAAGAGGGCAAGCTGGTGGAAAAGGATGCCGGCCCCTACCGCATCCGCGTCAACGGCAAAACGCTCTCATGCCTGCAGATGCCGACCACGCTACCCACGCTCGATGAAATGCTGGGCCGCGAGATCCATGGCAAGGTCATGAATCCGTCAAATATCGCCGCTAAAATTCTTGAAGCCACCAGGGAGCCGCGCGACCATGTTTTCACCTTGCACGCGGAACTTGAAGGCCAGAAACTTGCCCCCATATTTGAGCAGTTGCTGGACGGATGGAAGAAGCAGGGATATACGCTAGGCTCGATGGCGGATCATTACCAGCGGGTCAAAGCTGGAACGCACCCGACCCGACCCATGGCTTGGGGCGAATTGCCCGGGCGCTCGGGGGAA
>DASVYZ010000324.1:0-3032 GCA_036391935.1 Burkholderiaceae bacterium
GATGACCGTGCTCATCGTCAAGCCCAGCACCGGCATGATCAAGCCGACCGATGCGCCGCTCGCCAACAGCACCGATACGGCGGCATAGGAAACCGGCGACAAGCCCATCGAGGTTACGGAGTTGACGCTCATGACGCGGCCGAGCTTGTCGCGATCGGTATATTGTTGCAGCACTGAAAGCATGGGCACGTTGTTGCAAGCCACGCAAAAGCCCAGCATCCATTGCAAGGCGATCGACAGCGGCAACGAATAGGAGATGCCCTGCAAGGCAACAAGACCGCCTTCGATCACGATCAGGATACAGATCAACGCCAGGCGCTTCTTGCGCGGCGGAAAGCGCATCAGGGCAGCAAAGCCTGAAACCATGCCGAAGGCATAGGCGCTCATGAGGTAGGACAGGCCGCGCGCGCCGCCGGTAAGGTGTTCGCTGGCGATGATGGGAGTGCCGACTGAAACGGCGCCGGTGAACAGCAGGTTGGCAACAACATAGATCGACATCTGGGTACGCAAAACGCGACTTGCAATCACATAGCGCAGACCCTCCTGCAGTGCGGCCATTTGATTCAAGCCGTGGACTCTGACGGCGCCCTCCCGTTCGCGCACCGAACTTATCATCAAGGCACAGAGCGCCATCAGGCAGGCAGTCAGGCAATAGTTTGCAAAATACGAAGGCAGGATGCCCAGCAGGATGCCGCCGATTTGCGGACCGAGAATCATGCCGACCTGATTGGTGGCCTGCATCATGGTATTGGCCCGCGACAATTCATCCCTGCCGGCGACAATGGAAGGCATCAGCGCATCGCGGGAGGGAATGAAGAATGCGTCGAGCGTGCCGAATGCCGCGGCAACCGCGATCAAGGCCCAGATACTCATGCGGCCCTGCCAGAGCAACAGCGCACCGATCAGCATGACTGCCAGGCGCACAATGAAGGTTGTCGCCATCACGGCGATCTTGGGCAGACGATCCGCCAGCACGCCGCCATACAGCATCAGCCCCAGCCGCGGGACAGTGGTGGCAATGGTGACCCACGCCAGCTGGGACTTCATGTGGAGCGCATCGACCACATACCAATTTTGCGTGTACAGCACAATGCCAAGCGTGACGCTATCGAAGACGCTGGCAAGCCAGACGAAAAGGAAATGGCGATTGCGGAACAGAGATTGCATGTAGGACAGCCAATGGATGACAGCGCCGACTCTATCATCTATTTGGTATTGAAGTGGACTTGTCGCGATGCGAAATCCTGAACTAGGCAGGTAACCCGGCATCAGGAACTGCTATCATGCAAAGCAAGACAATAAAAAATGCACGTTTAGCAATTATTTGCACTGCGTGCCAGAAGCTCTGTTATCATTTTCGCCATCCTGGAAACTCCACAGCACACCATGAATGCGGTAACTCCTCCAGCCCAAGCCGATGCCGGCAGCCGCCGGTTCGTCATCGAAATGATAGGTTTTTCCGATGCCGAAAAATCCATGCTGGCTTCAACCTTCCGTCTGACGGGACGGCGCGTGTTTTCCTACGCGGAAGCCAGCAATGCCAGCGACCGCACCGACATCTATCTGGCCAATGCCGACAATGCCGAGGGTTTGCAGCAATTGCAGTCGCGCTCTCCCAACGTGCATGCGCCGGCCGTGCTGATAGGCCGCACGCCAAGCGACACCGGCTGGCCGCAAATCGACCGCCCGATCCACTGGATGCGCCTGTTCGAACAGATGGATAGCAGCATGCAGGCTGCCCTGCTAGAGCGGGCACGGCGCCAGTTCGGCGCGACGACGGACGTGCAATGGGATGGCCGCACCTACCGCCGCACAGGGGACCGCGACTCGACACCGGCGGAAGAATTGACGGAAGCCAAGCCGACCGAGACCGTGCTGGTGGTCGACGACAGCGCGACGGTACGAGCCTTCATGCGCGCCAAGCTGGCGCCTTTCCGCTTCGACGTGGATTTTGCCGAGAACGGCGAGACCGCAATCGACCTGGCGCAAGCCAAGCGCTACACCTGCATTTTCCTCGACATCATGATGCCCGGCATCGATGGCTACCAGGTATGCAAGCGCATCAAGGGCAATGCCTTGACCAAGGATACTGCCGTGGTGATGCTATCGAGCAAGTCCTCCGCCTTCGACAAGTTCCGCGGCAACTGGGCCGGTTGCGATGCCTATTTGGGCAAGCCGGTAGGAGAAGACGAGTTGCTGACGACGATCGCACGCTTTCTGCCCGGCGCGCGCAAGATAGTCGAAGCAATGTAACGATGAAGTCGAGGCAAGGCCGCGCCGGTTTTGGCGTGGCCTGCCTACCTGTCCAGCATGGATTCGGCAGTACTCAGCAAACGCTTGGCTGCGGTCTTTTCCATCTTCTTGACGAATGCTGCGGCAAGTTGCGGCACCAGCGCCTCAAGCTCTGCCCGGCTTTCACAAGCCATCACTTTCTGCTTCAGCAGATAGCCGTCGATTTCAAGAAACTCATCGAGTGCGGCGGCCAGGTGCGCGCGCGCCGCCATCAGGTTGGACAACAGGATCGCCGCCGGGATGACGGGTTTCGGCTCCAGCGCTTCACGCAGGGAATACAAATCGCGCTCGCCTTGCGCCAGCGGCGAAAGGCGTGAGGGCTCGACCGGCGGCGGCGCCTTGACCGCCGTCTCCGGCGCCCGCATCTGGGTTGGCGTCAATTCAAGCATGGTGGCGACACCGAGGATAGTTGCCACTTCCATCTTGGTGGCTTCACCGAGGATGGTTTCCAATTCCACCAGAGGCACGACCTCGAAGGGCGCTCGCGGCGCCTGCGGCTTTGGCGCAAGCTTCTCTTTCTGCTGCCGCTCCTGTTTCGCGGGCCCGGTCCTGGCGGGCTCCAGGTTGAAGGGCGTTATCTTGAAGGGCTCCATCAAGATCGGGGGTTCCTTGGCCGGCTCAGCCTTGGCAGGCATCGCCTTTGCCGATGTTGCCTTCTTCGGCACGGCCATTGCGGGTCCTGCCTTGAGGGGTTCTGCCTTGAGGGGTTCTGCCTTGAGGGGTTCTGCCTTGAGGGGTTC
>DASVYZ010000325.1:0-2233 GCA_036391935.1 Burkholderiaceae bacterium
CAGTCAATTTTTGCAGTCAATTTTTGTGCGAGAAGCGCTCCCGTAACATGAGTACCGCCATCTACACCCACCCCGACTGCCGGCTCCACGAAATGGGCAACTGGCATCCCGAGTCGCCGCAGCGCCTGCAAGCGATCGAAGACCAATTGATCGCCAGCCGTATCGACACCCTGCTCGACTATCGCGAAGCACCCTTGGCGGACAAGGACGATATCAAGCGCGTGCACAGCGACGAAGCGATCGCCTTGATTGAAGACAATCTGCCCGCCGCAGGCGACCGGGACAACCGCTATTATCCGATCGATGGCGACACGTCCATGAACGCGCACAGCCTGAAAGCCGCCATGCGCGCCGCAGGGGCCGCCGTGGCGGCGACCGACGCGGTGATCGACGGCGAGCTGGAAAACGCCTTTTGCGCCATCCGCCCGCCCGGGCACCATGCGCGGCCCTCCGTCGCCATGGGGTTCTGCCTGTTCAACAATATCGCCATCGCCGCGCGCCATGCCCTGGAGGTGCGCGGCCTGCAGCGCGTGGCCATCGTCGATTTCGACGTCCACCACGGCAACGGCACCGAGGACGCCTTCGCCGGCGAGCCGCGCGTCTTGATGGTGAGCTTCTTCCAGCATCCGTTCTACCCCTATAGCGGCGCACCCCGCGAAGGCTCGCCGGCCAACATGATCAACGTGCCCGTGCCGGCCTTCACCAAGGGCGACGTGGTGCGGCAGCTCGTGACCGAAAAATGGCTGCCGGCGCTCAATGCGCACAAGCCGGAGATGATCTTCATCTCGGCCGGCTTCGATGCGCACAAGGAAGACGACCTGGGCCAGATGGGCTTGGTGGAAGCCGATTATGCGTGGATGACGGAGCGGATCATGGAGGTGGCGCGGGAGCATGCCAAGGGGCGCATCGTCAGTTGTCTCGAAGGCGGGTACAACCTCTCCGCCCTCGGGCGCAGCGTGGTAGCCCACGTCAAAGCCCTTGCCGGCCTCGACTAACCCGGTAGGTTGCGTCGGGCGCCGCACGCTGGGCGCAAGCGAAGCCCGACATTCACGGCATGCAATCGAGCATGCGCAGTTGGTTGGGCTTCGCTTGTATGCCAGCCAAACCCGGTAGAATGACGGATTAGAACAACATCCCCGCCCCAGCATGTCAGTCCAATGGTTCCCCGGTCACATGAACGCCGCCCGCAAGAAGGCGGCGGAATCCATGGAAAAGACCGATCTGGTGATCGAGGTGGTCGATGCGCGCCTGCCAGAGGCAAGCTGCAATCCCATGATAGGCGAGCTGCGCCGCGCGCGCCAGCGCCCCTGCCTCAAGATCCTCAACAAGGCCGACCTGGCCGATCCGGCCGCGACCAAGGCCTGGATCGCGCACTACAACGCGCAAAACGGCGTGCATGCGGTGGCGCTGTCGTGCAAGAAGCCGGCCGACGTGGCCAAGGTGCCGGGGCTGGCGATGAAGCTGGCGCCGCATCGCGGCACGGCGCTGAAGCCCTTGCGCATGATGATCATGGGCATTCCCAACGTCGGCAAATCGACGCTGATGAATGCCTTGCTCAAGAAGCGCGTGGCCAAGGTGGGCGACGAACCTGCCGTGACCAAGGCGCAGCAAAGGCTTTACCTGGGCAACAACATGGTCTTGACCGACACGCCCGGCATGCTCTGGCCCAAGATCGAGCACCCCAGCGACGGCCTGATGCTGGCGGCCAGCCATGCGGTCGGCACCAATGCCGTGATCGAGGAAGAAGTCGCCACCTTTTTGGCCGACTTGCTGCTGCGGCATTATGCGCTGCTGCTCAAGGCGCGCTATGGGTTTGCCACCGAGGGTATCGACGGCGTGGCCGTGGTGGAGGGGATTGCTGCACGGCGCGGTTTTCGCTTGAAGGGCGGCGATGCGGACCTGGAAAAGGCGGCGCATGTGCTGCTGCAGGATTACCGCAGCGGTGCGCTAGGTCGCATCAGCCTGGAGACGCCTGAGAGCCGGGTGGCTTTGCTGGCGTCATACCAGCCTCCGCCTTCGCTGGGCCTGGCGCCCGAGGATGATGAGGAAGAGGCGGAAGATCTCGAATGAGGCCTCGGGCCGTAGGGTAAGGCGGAAAAAGCGCAGCGTGCGACGCCCGGCGATTCCACCCTGCAAAACCGCGACTACTTGGCGTAGACGCGATACTCCCAAGGCATCAGCTTCAACTTCAAGGGTGAATGCAACACCACGCCCGTGCCCGAAATCGGATCGG
>DASVYZ010000326.1:0-6226 GCA_036391935.1 Burkholderiaceae bacterium
CGCGAACGTGGTTTGCGCCCTGTGCCATCCCACCCCGCAATGCCTGTGCTGCCAGCCGGCGTTCCAATGCGTCACGTGCACCCCCTGTGTCGTGCAGTGCCTGTGTTGCCAGCCTGTGACGCAGTGTCAACCTGTGACGGCCTTGTGCGCGCAATGCCATCCGACGACGCATTGCGTCGCCTGCCAGCCGGTGCAGTGCGTGGCATGCACGCCATGTGCCACAGGCTATCAATGCACGGCCTGCGGCCCGGTGCATTCGCTGTGCGTGCAATGCGATCCGACGCCGCAATGCCTATGCTGCCAGCCCGTAACGCAGTGTCAGCCCGTGACCGCGCTGTGCTCGCCGTGCTACGCGGCGCCGCAATGCCTGTGCTGCCAACCTGTCACGCAATGCCAGCCGGTGACCTCCTTGTGCACCCCCTGCACGCCATGCACCCCCTGTACCCCATGTACGCCATGCCTGGCATGCCAACCGGTGCAGTGCGTGTTGAGCGCGACCAGCGACAGTTGATCTGACGGCAAGTAAGGGCGCCTGCCAACCCGGGGGCGCCCGCAAGGGCAACAGAAGCAGCCGCAAAATCCGCAATGCACCATTCGAATACACCATGAAGACACTTCGACTATCTCCGGCCGCCACCATTACTCCCAATCCGCAGGGCGTGTTGCTGCAATCCGATCTGGGCGACTTCCAGCTGCACGGACAGGACGTGCGCGAGTTCGTCGCCAATATCGTTCCGCTGCTGCAGGGACAGTACGACCAGGAACAACTGTGCGAGCAATTGCCGGGCTATGCCGACAAGAGCATCATCGCCGTGCTCGACCTGCTCAGGCAGCACGGCCTGCTCGAGGAAGTCGACGATGCGGGCGGCTTCATGCCGCCCTGGCAGCCGCACGAACGTTTTCTCAATGCCTGGCCGCAGGCGGAAAGAAGGCCTTCCGACAGCCTGCGCGACGCGCGCCTGCTGGTGATCGGGCTGGAGCCCTGGTCGGTCAAGATGGTCGACGAGCTCGCCAATGCCGGCGTCGGCCACATGCATCTGCTGGACAATGAAGCGCTGGGCAAGGACGACGTGCTGTGCCATCGCCCGCTGGACCACGGCAACATCGGCAAGCCGCGCGCGCAAGTGCTGCAGGCGCTGCTGCGGCAACAGGCGCCGTGGTGCGACGTGACGGTCGGCCGTCTTGAGACCGACGAGGCGGGGAAGCTGGCGCAAGAACATGAAAATGAAGGCGGCGAGTCGTGGGACCTGGTGCTCGTCACCTTGAGCAAGGAAGCGCAATTCTGGTTGCGCAAAGCGTCCGACTATATCGACGAAGGCGGCCATCCAGCCCTGTACGGCAGCCTGGACGGGCTGGAATCGTGGATCGGCCCACTGGTCACGCCGGAGCGCGCCGGCTGCTGGAATTGCCTGCGGCTGCGCCGCCTGGGAGCGGCGCACCGGCCTTCGCTCGCGCACGAATTGGAAAAAGCGGCGCTGGAAAGCCGGCAGACCAGCCGCGCGCGCTCGCTCTTGAGCCCGATGGCGGTCATGGCGGGCCAGCAGCTGGCCATGGAGGCGCTGAAGCTGTTGCTGCAATATACGGCGTCGACGCTGGCAGGCCAGGTGCTGGTGCAAAACCTGGTGACCGGCGAGAGCAAGCAGCACAAGATCATCCCCATGCCATGGTGCGAAGTGTGCGGGCATCGTCACCAAGCGCCTTTGCCGCGTTCCGCGCAGCATGTGCCGCAAATCGGCGTCATGAGCGGCGCCATGAGTGCCGTGGCTGCGTATGAACCGGCGGGCCGCAATCCGCTCGCCGAGGTGGCGACGCTCGAGCAATTGAAGACGCTGCTGGCCGGCTGGATCGACCCGGTGACGGGCATCATTCGCCAGTTGACCGGGCATCTGCCTTCGCTGCCGGAATTTCCGGTCACAGCCTCGGCCGGGCTGTCGGCGTTCACTGCCGGCAGCTTCGACCCGCGCGCGATGGGACAGATCGGCTCCGGCAAGGGACTCGACGAGGTATCGGCCCATATCAGCGCGGTCGGCGAAGCGATCGAACGCTATTCGGCGGCGCGCTATCGCACCGAGGACTTGACCTATGCGCGCATGAGCGAATTGAGCGGCGACGTCGTCGATCCGGACAGGCTCGTGCTGTATTCCAAGAAGCAGTACGGCATGCCCAATTTCCCTTTTTCACCCTGGCGCGCGCACCAGAAGATTCACTGGACCCGGGGCACTTGGCTGGGTTCGGCAAAGCCGGTGTGGGTGCCGGCCCTGGTGAGCTACTTCAATTTCACCTCCCCTTACCAGGAACAGTTCAGCCAGGTTTCGTCCAACGGCCTGGCCGCGGGGCAGAACGACGAGGACGCGGCGATCCGCGCGACCTACGAATTGATCGAGCGCGACGCCATGATGCTCACCTGGTATGCGCAACTGCCGTGCCGGCGGCTGGCCATCGACAGCCAATATCAGGGCAAGATGCGCCTGATGATAGACAGCCTGGCGGCACGCGGCGTGCAGCTCGAACTCTATCTGCTCGACGTCGGCATCCACGTGCCCACGGTGGTCTGCCTGGGGCTGGGCGACGGCATGACCGCACCGGCCGTGTCGGTCGCACTGGCGACCCACGGCGACATCCAGGTTGCCATGCGCAAGGCCTTGCTGGAGCAGGGCCACGTCATCCCCTACCTGTGCCACCTGATGCGTACCGGGCACAGGATTCCCCAGCAGGTGCACGAGGTGCAGACCCTGGAGGATCATGCCGCCTACTACTTCCCCGGCAACAAGGCGGCGGCCTTCGATTTCATGCGCCAGAACGCGGCCATGTCCATGGACCCGGGCCAGTGGCCCTATCCCCTGGTGCAGGATGCCGCCGACCTGCGCCGGCGCATACAGGCCGCCGACGCCGACGTGGCGATCGTCGACGTGACCGCGCCCGACGTGGCCTTGAGCCCGTTCCGCGTGGCGCGCGCCGTCGGCGTGAACATGCAGCCCATCCACTTCGGCGAACAGTTCAAGCGTATCGACAATCCGAGGCTGCGCAAGCTGCTCAACGGGCGCCCGGTGAACATGCAGCCGCATCCGGTTGCGTGAAAGAAAGGAGATCTTGCATGAGAGTGCTGGTTTGCGGCAGTAACTACGGCGCCACCTATATCCGTGCCCTGGCGGGACGGCGGGACGGGCTTACCCTGGCAGGCATACTGTCCACCGGCAGCGCCCGTTCGCTCGCCTATGCGCGCGAGGCGCGGGTGCCGCATTTCACCGGCGTCGATACGATTCCCGCCGGCAGCGCCGATATCGCCTGCGTGGCCGTGCCGGGCGAGGCCGGCCACCAGCTCGCTCTGGCCTTGCTCGCCAAGGGCATCCACGTAATGTGCGAACATCCCATCGGGCCGGAGCGGATGCGCGAGGCGCTGCTTTTTGCTCAGCAGCGGCAGCGCGTGTTCCAGGTCAACGCCCACTTCGCCGACCTGGCCGCGCCGCAGGCGTTCTACCGTTCCCTGGCCGTTGCCGCACAAATCGGGCCGCCCCTGCATATCGACCTGGCGGTCAACCTGCGCACGCTCTATTCGGGGCTCGATCTCGTCGGGCGCGCGCTCGGCTCGCTCGATGGGGTCCAGCTTCTCGCAGGTGGCGGAGGCGAAATTCCGGCGCCGTTCGCAACCGTGCATCTCCAGGGGCCGGTGCAACGCATCTCGCTTCTGTGCCAAAACTTTGCCTCGGCCGCCGACGACGGCAGCGCCACGCTGCTCAACCATCGCTGCAGCGCCACCTTCGCCCATGGCAACCTGCTCCTGGCGGAAACCAACGGCCCGGTGCTGTGGTTTCCCTCGCCGGTGTCCATGCCGCCGCAGCAATGGCGCGCCTGGCTGCCGGTCGAGACCGGCCAGCCCGACTCGGCGCAGCTCCAGCAGCAGCGCGACCAGGCCAATCTGGCGGCGCTGGCTACAATGACGGCGGCGATCCACGGGCAGGCGCGCCCCCCTCACCAGGAACCCGCGTACCTGATTGCGCTCGCGGCCTTGTGGGAACAGGTGCTGGTCGCGCTGCAGCCCGGTTTGGCGAATCGATAGCATGCACTTGCCTTGGGAAGCTAATATGAAAGCGCTCGCATTGCGCGGACCGGTCCCGAGCTGATGCGCAGCGAAAACACCGCCGGCGCCCGTCACCGAAAATAAACCCGGATAGCCCCTTTTTGTTCATTCATTAAGTCGATACTTCATGTATCGAATCGGCCCCGACTACGGCATCGTGTCCGACGCCGGCGCGGCGCTCTCCTTGTTCGACTGGGCTGCCGATATCTCGACGCCCCTGTATTGGGCGACGAAGTCGGTGCCAGGGCCGCCTCGCTGACCATCATGGCAGGCGGCAATAGCGATGGCCAGACCACCAAGGTGGCCAACCAGATCATCGTCGCGCTTACCATCCAGGCCGTCTCGGAAGCCTTGCTGTTCGCCTCCAAGGCCAGCGCCGATCCAGCGCGCGTGCGCCAGGCTCTGATGGGCGGCTTCGCCGCTTCGCGCATTCTCGGAGTGCGCGGCGAACGCATGGTCAAGCGTACCTTCAGCCCCGGTTTTCGCATCGAGTTGCATCAGAAGGATTTGAACCTGGCGCTGCAGGGAGCGAAGGCTTTGGGTGTATCCTTGCCCAATACGGCTGCGGCGCAGGAATTGATGAATGCCTGCACGGCCCACGGCAGGAGCGGCCTGAACCACTCGGCGCTGTGCCGGGCGATTGAAATGATGTCGAATCATGAGATTGCGAAGGCGTAATCAGAACCCCTCTCCCGCCTGCGGGCGAGGGGCGAACGCGCGGCGGCCTCTTTGCCGACGGACGGAGCTTGAAGGAAAGCGAAAAGAAAGCATTAGCGAGGCAAAACGATGTCGAATCTCAACCCCCGTCAATTTCTCCTCGACCTCTACGGCGCAGCCATAGCTCGGGTAAGCGCCGCAAAGTGTCTACCCCGACACCTACCCCAGCCGCCGAAAAACGGCAAAACCATAGTCATAGGCGCAGGCAAAGCCGCCGCGGCCATGGCCCAAGCGGTAGAGCAACACTGGCAAGGCGACATAAGCGGCCTGGTGGTGACGCGCTACGGCCACGGTGCCGATTGCAGGAAGATCGAGGTGGTCGAAGCTTCCCATCCGGTGCCGGACGAAGCCGGCAGAAAAGCCGCGCAGCGGATACTGGAAATGGTGCAAGGCTTGAGCGAAAACGACCTCGTGCTATGCCTGATATCAGGCGGCGGATCGGCCCTGCTGGCCTTGCCGGCCGAAGGCATCACGCTTGAGCAGAAGCGGGCGATCAACAAGGCGCTGCTCAAAAGCGGCGCCACCATCGCCGACATGAATTGCGTGCGCAAGCATCTTTCCGCCATCAAGGGCGGCAGATTGGCCCTGGCTTGCGCACCGGCCCGCGTGGCGACCCTCTTGATCTCCGACGTTCCCGGCGACGACCCCAACATCGTTGCCAGCGGCCCCACGCTGCCCGACCCGACGAGTTGCGCGCAAGCCCTGGCGATTTTGCGCAAATACAAGATCGAGATCCCGCCCGACATCGAACAATTGCTCGAATCGGGCAAGCTCGAAACCCCTAAGCCCGGCGACGCACGGTTCGCGCACAACACTTGCGAGGTGATCGCCACGGCCCAGGATGCGCTCGAAGCCGCCGCCGACCATGCGCGCAATGCCGGTATCACGCCCTACATCCTGTCCGACGGCATGGAAGGCGAGTCGCGCGACGTGGCGCTGGTGCATGCCGGCATTGCACGTAAGATTGCGGCGCGCGGGCAGCCGTTTGCCAAGCCCTGCCTGTTGCTATCGGGTGGGGAGACCACGGTGACGGTACGTGGCAATGGACGCGGCGGGCGCAATGCCGAATTCCTGCTGGCGCTGGCGGCGGCCTTGGACGGCCATGCCGACATCCACGCGATCGCCTGCGATACCGACGGCGTGGACGGCGCGGCAGAGGTGGCAGGCGCGGTCGTCGGTCCCGACACGCTTGCCTGCGCACGGTCTCTCGGGCTCGATCCTGAAAAGGCGCTGGCAGAGAATGACGCGCACAGCTTCTTCGGGGCGATCGACGGGCAGGTGGTGACCGGGCCGACGCTGACCAATGTCAACGACATCCGGGCCGTCTTGATCGCGTGACGATCGCCGCCCATGTCCCGACGGTGCCGGCACGGCGCCAGCGCTCCCTCTCCGCGTGCGGGGAGAGAGCCTGCCCCGGGCTTGACCCGGGGG
>DASVYZ010000327.1:0-3230 GCA_036391935.1 Burkholderiaceae bacterium
CAAGGCCAATGAGGCGGCCGAGCGCGAAGCCTTGAAGCGCCAAGTCTCGGAAGCCAAGATGCAGATGATGCAGGCCCAGGTCGAGCCGCATTTCCTGTTCAACACGCTGGCCTCGGTCGAGTTCCTGATCGAGACCGACCCGCCGCGCGCCTCGGCCATGCAGCGCAGCCTGATCCAGTACCTGCGGGCCGTGCTGCCGCAGATGCGCGAGGCGGCGCCCATCACCAACCTCGGCCGCGAAGCCGACATGGTGCGCGCCTACCTGAACCTGTTGAAGATGCGCATGGAAGAGCGGCTGCACGTCGAATTCAACGTGCCCGAAGGCTTGCGCAGCGCCGCCTTCCCGCCCATGATGCTGCAATCCCTGGTGGAAAACGCCATCAAGCACGGGCTCGAACCCAAGGCCGAAGGCGGCACGCTCTCGGTGCGCGCCGAAGTGGCGCACAACAAGCTGCGCGTGACCGTGACCGACGACGGCATGGGCTTCGGCGTGGTGCCCTCCACCAGCACGGGATTGGGCTTGCAAAGCATACGCGAACGCCTCAAACTGCTGCATGGCGATCAGGCGCAATTGATCATCGTGCCCAATACGCCTTCCGGTGTCTGCAGTACGATCGAAGTTCCCTATCAACTAGCACAACCAACAAAATAAGCCACACGCAATGCCTACCGCGATTATTGCCGACGATGAAAGATTGATGCGCGACCAGTTGAAGTTGCGCCTGAACCAGGTCTGGCCCGAGCTCGACATCCTCGCCGAAGCCAAGAACGGCGACGAAGCCGTCGCCCTGGTCGAGCAGCATCAGCCCGACTTCGTCTTCCTCGACATCCGCATGCCGGGCAAGACCGGACTGGAAGCGGCGCAAGCCATCGGGCCGCGCACGCATATCGTATTCATCACGGCCTACGACCAATACGCCGTCGAAGCCTTCGAACGCGGCGCGGTCGATTATGTATTGAAGCCGGCCGAACCCGAGCGGCTGCAAGTGACGGTGGAACGGCTCAAGGCAAGGCTGTCCAGTCCGCCGGCCGACATGAGCAGCATGTTGACGCAGCTGGCCAAGCAAATGGGCCTGGCCAAGCAAAGCTATCTGCAATGGATACAGGCTTCAATCGGGCAGGAATTGCGCCTGATTCCTGTCGAGGAAATCCTGTTTTTCCAGTCCGATGAGAAATACACGCGCGTGCAGACAGCGCGCTTCGAGGCGCTGATCCGCAAGCCGGTACGCGATCTGGCCGAGGAATTGAATCCGGAACTGTTCTGGCAAATCCACCGCTCCACCCTGGTCAACGTCAATGCCATCGAGGGCGTGACGCGCGACATGCGCGGGCGCCACCTGGTGCTGATCAAAGGGCAGCCGGACAAGCTCGAAGTCAGCCGCAGCTTTGTGCATCTGTTCAAGCAGATGTAGCCCGCGCCGGCGCAACCTATCCAAACACGACATGATCACCTGCTATCTGCGCTACGTCATCGATCCTTACAAGCTCAGCGAGTTTGAAACTTACGCCAGGATGTGGATTCCATTGGTGGAACGGTTTTCCGGCACGCATCACGGTTATTTCCTGCCCTCGGAAGGCGCGAACAACATTGCGCTGGCACTGTTTTCCTTTCCCAGCCTGGCTGCCTACGAAGCTTACCGCGAAAAGTCGAAGCAGGATCCGGATTGCCAGGCGGCGTTTCGCTATGCGGACGAAACGCGTTGCATTGTGAGCTATGAGCGGAGTTTCATGAGGCCGGTGCTTTCGTAGCTTGGGCCGGGCGCCGCTTCGCTCAGCGTGCGGCGTCCGGCATAACCTGCGGCCCCTGGACATTATCTGCGCGGTGAAAATATAGCCACCACAACACGGCTTCATTGAACGTCAGCGGCATGCCTTCGGTCGCGAGGTTTTCCGTTGCGCCTTGTCCGTCCATCGCCATGCGCTTTCCCGAGGTATCGAACGCCACCCGCGTCCAAAAGATTTCCGCCGCGCCGGCATGCTCGGCGAGCTTCCACCTGCGCCTCACGCCCTCGCTGGCGTGCCCCGGCACACCGAACACGCGAGCGGCATAGGTCAGTTCCTCGGGGTGACAAGCTTCCGGCGCAGGATAACGCGACAGGCAGCCATCGAACACCCAGCCGCGCCGCCCCAATGCCACCACCTCGCGCCAGTGCCCATCCAGCGTTACGCAGATTCCATGCCGGACAGCCGTCGCACGATGCGCCACCGGGGTTTCGGCATCAATCGCCAACACCACCGTCGTGCCGCGCGGCAGGTCTGTCAGTGCGCGGGACCTGGCATCCGGCGCTGCGCGCAGCACAAGATCCTTGGCCCAAACGTGGCGCACCTGGCCGGCAGCAACATCGGCGTGCCCAGCCTTCGTAGCCACTGACCACGGCAGCCAGGCCAGCGCGATGCGCAACATGGCCGACATGACGCCTTCCTTCCTCTGCGGCGCCGCCAGGCTTTGCCGCCCCAAGGCAAGTGCTCTAGCTTGCATGGCATTACTCCGTGGCGTAGCTATATTGGATGCTGCAAGTCTGCGCCTCGCAAGCAATGGTGTATTCCATGTCGGCCTTGGTTTCATCGAAATCGAAACGCAGCTTGGTGCGGCCGTCGTCGAGGACGGCGCCGTAGTCGCCCATCCAGCCCCAGCGCTTGGCCCAGAGCAGCGCTTCCTGGTAGGTCATGGGAAGCTTATCGAGCTTGACGCTCCAACCTTCGGCGCTGTCGCGGGTATCGATCGCGAGTTCGCCCTGGCCGCCTGCGGCGAAGCTCACGCTATCCCAGGAGATTTCGCTTCGCTCTTTCGAGCCGGCCTCGTCCTGCAAATGCTGCGGCATGGCGCGGAATATCTCGCCATTGGTGGCATCGCCCGTCATCCATTGCTTTTCCATCCTCGCGCCGAAGGCTTGCTTGGCCGCGGCGAATTCCATCGCAATCTTGTCGCTGCCTTTCGAATCCTTCGGATAGGGATAGCGCGACAGGTAACCGTCGAACACCCAGCCTTCCGCCGTGCCGGCGCGCACGTGACGCCAGTCGCCGCCGATCTTGAGCGGCTTGCCGTTGACTTGCTTGTCCAGCTTCAAGCCCGGCAAGCTCTCCTCCCGATGCACCAGCGGCTCGGCGCCGGCCAGCACTTGCACCGATGCGCCCAGCGGCAGGCACGCCAACGCTTCAGCCTTGATGTCGGGCGCGGCGCGCAGCGTAAGGTTGTTGACCCAGACGTAGCGTGTGCCGCCAGTCGCGTC
>DASVYZ010000328.1:0-4067 GCA_036391935.1 Burkholderiaceae bacterium
GCCGCCGGCCTGCGGTTTTACGGCGACACGCCGGGCTTTACCGCCGAGGGAAGTGCGGGCCCGTTTACTATCGTGCGCGCCGGCCCCGACTGCCAATTGCAGCTCGTCCCCTGGGGACGCCGTGCCCCGAACACACTCTCCGTGCCTTCGCTGTTTCTCTCGCGGGGTTCAACCGGATAGTCGCCCCCGCGTTTGGCCCATGGGCGCAGGCAAGACCCGGCTTCCGCCGTTTTCCGGCGCTTACGGCTTCAATGCTTATGATTGATCGGAGAGGAAACGAAAGATGAAAGCCGCCATTGTCGCCATCCGACAAAAAAGGCGGCTGTTATTCGCTCTCGCCCGGTCCGGTGGAGCTCATGCTGATCATCACCAAGCCCGACGACGACAAATTCGCCCAGGTCGAGCGCGTACTGTCCGACGTCGACAATGAGAAATCGCGTTGCTTCCAAAAGAGCTTCGAGGGATTGCGCGCCAGGGTGCCGCCGCATACGCCTTTCGTCCTGCAAATGCAAATGAAATAGCCCGCTGCGGTGTCTGTCATCTGACCGCTTGAAACTGGGCCGACGGTATGCGAGTATCGCGGTGGCTTTTTTCATCAGGAGAATCCATGTCCGCCAAATCCAAACCGGTACTCGCCTGCACCGCCCTTGTCACTGCTTTCGCCGCCTTTGCCGTCTTGCCGGCCCATGCCGACGATGCCGCACAATGCCAGGCCAATCAGGGCACCTTCGTTACCGGCACTGTGAGCGGCACGCCGCAATTCGCTGCTTCGCGCAGCAAGCGCCACGGTTATCCGCTGTCGCATACCCGGCTTTACGTGCAAACGGCAGGCGGCAGCAAGCTCGAAGTCGATATCGACAATGTCTTCGCCGCCGGTTACAGCAAGAAGCGCAGCATCCCCAGTGGCTTGCAGGCGATTGCCGACGGCACCAAGCTGGAATTGTGCGGCCAGTCTTACTCCGACCCGAATGGCAAGAACGGCATCCACTGGGTACACACCAATTGCGGCGCCAAGCCGACGTCCAGGCGGCCGGATGGCTGGGTCAAGATCGTCGCAGCCGACGGCTCGGTCGGTCCCAATCTGGAAGGCGATCAAGACCTGTGCAACATCTTCAATTGAATTGATCGGGAATGGCTGGCCTCAGATGCCGGCTTCCTTGGCCTGGCGCGGTAGCGTCAGGCGCTTCCCCAAGGCCATGGCCGGCTTTTCCACCAGGCGATATCCGACCTGCGCCGCGAGTATCGCCAGCACCAGCGACAGCACCGCATACAGCGCGATCATGGAATGCGTACCGGGCACGATGAACCTGGCTACCAGCGCGATGCACAGCATGTGCAGCAAATACAGCGAATAACTGATTTCCCCCAGGCGTACCATAGGTGCGGCAACGTCGGTCCGCCTCCAAGCCACGAACAGGAACAAAGCCAGTGCGGCAAAATAAGCCGCTGCCGACGCGCCTGCATGATGCATCACGAATTGCGTGGCCACCGCCTGCGGCACCGGGAACAGCAGCCCTGTCGTCACGGGGACAGTGACCGCGGTCAGCGCGATCAGGAGCAGACCGAATGCGCGTGCCAGCGGTTCGCGCTTGAGCAGATCCAGCCGGAACACGCTGCCCATGAACAGGAAGGACAGGTGGAAACACAGGAAGGAAACCGGCAGGCGGGTGTGCAAATATGTGTTGAGCAAAATCGCTCCCGGCGTGAGGATATTCAAGCCCACGGCCACCAGCCCGACCGCCAGCGGCGCTTCCAGCGCACGCGCTGCAAACAGCATGGCGCAGCCGATATAGAACACGATCTCGACGAACAAGGTCCAGAACACGCCCGAGAGCTCCTGGGCGTGGAACAGCTTGGGCACCATCGTCAGGTTGGCCAGCACTTCGCTCAGGCTCAAGCTTCCGTCCGGTGCCCCCCCAGCAGGCGCGACAAATGGCAGCAACAGGATCAAAAGGCATGCCAGCCAGTAAGCGGGATAGAGCCGGAAAAACCGTGTCACGGCAAAGCGCGAGAGCGTGGAGCCGGGCTTCAGGCTGGCTGGAATGATGAAGCCGCTGATCAGGAAGAACAGCACCACGCCGAAGCGGCCGAGATCGAAAGTCTCAAGCGCCGTGGCCTTGACTCCGGCCGCCAGCGGCGTAGCCGTGCCGGCGCCGAGGAAGCCGATCACGTGATAGACGCAGACCGAGATCGCAGCGATGCCGCGCAAGGCATCGACATAGGCAAGCCGGTGTGCCGGCGCAGGGTTTTGCATGGGGGGACTGCAAATGATTGAGCAAGTTGTCGGCACGCAATGAAGATGTAAGCCTTATCACGCCGGGCAAGGATGCTACATATTTAATATTTTTGCAATCATTTTGTGAGATTTTTCTAGGCTTTTGTCTTTTGGAATTAACATTTGGAATCGATTATGAACGATATGTTGATCATCGTTACGAATGTGGCGTCGCTTTGACAAGCGTTGGAAAGGCTCACTGCGCCAAATGGGCATCCATATTGTACGGACATTGCGCATCAATGCGTGGCCACCGGCGGCAATCTTGCCACGTTGCTGCTGAATGCGGAGAATCGGTATTTCTGGTGGGACTTGGAGCCCTACATGGACGCCGCCATGGTGCAAGTATTAAACGCCTGACAAAAAGAATAAAGATTGCGAATTTACATCCGGCCTTTAGTCGCGGCTTTTGCCAATGGCGGCGTCCATGTAGGTTCTAAGAACGATTTCGCCGGAATTCATCAAAACACCAATACGGAGCCCTCATGCTGGAAGTTCAATTGAACTCTACTATCGCCATGCGCCTGATCGAGCGGCGCGACGCCGCCGCCTTGTTCGAACTCGTTGATTCGGGGCGTGCGGATTTCGAGCAGTGGATTCCCTTCGTCTCCAAGACCAGGTCGCCGGAAGACGCCTTCAATTACATCGTGCGATTTCTCGACATGTACAAGGAAGGCAAGGGCTACGTCTACGGCCTGTGGGACGGGAAAAAAATGATCGGCAACGTCATGATCAAGGACATCGACGACCTTGCCAAGACCGCCGAGATCGGTTACATGGTCGCACGCGCCTATCGCGGGCAGGGCCTCGCATTGGCGGCCTGCCGGCGCTTCATCGACTTCATTTTCCTCGAACTCGGTTTCCAGAAAGTCGTGCTGTGCTGCGACGACAGGAATGACGCCAGCATCGCCATCGCGCGCAGGCTCGGCTTCGAAGTCGAAGGCGTGATCAGGCGCTGTGTCGTGATCAACGGCGAACTATGCAATACCATGCATTGGGCTCTGTTCCGTCCCGACGCGGCGGCGGCGTGATGCCTGGCGAAGCAGCCGTCTCCCTGCGGCCCTATCAAGTGCGGGATGCGCCGCGCCTGAAGCAGATCGTCACCTTGGCATGGTGCCAGTTCGCGCCGCATTTCTCCGACTGGCCTGCCTTCGAAATGCGCCTGCTGCAGATCGAGCGATTGGCTGCGCAAGTGGAGTTGATCGTGGCCGAGGTCGAGGGCGTCCCTGCCGGCTTCGTCGGTTATGCCGGACGCGGTGCGCCCAAGGCGGACTTCTTCGAGCCCGGCTGGGCGGCTATCCGCATGTTGAGTGTGGATCCCGCCATGCGTGGCCGCGGTATTGGCCGGGCTCTCATTGCGGCGTGCCTGGTGCGCGCACGGAACGAAGGTGCCGCCGTCGTCGCTCTGCACACCAGCCCCATTATGGTGCAAGCCGAGCGCATGTATCTCAAGCTTGGCTTTGCCCGCGTGCGCGCATTGCCTGAGCTAGACGGCGTGTCTTACTACCTATACACGAAAACGCAGGCCGCATAAATAGAGGGAAGCAAGCGATGGAAGAGCAAGCCAGTCTGGACAAACGCGCCCCGCTCTGGCTATTCAAGATGCTGCTCGGCGCCGGGGGCGGGCTGGCCTGCATGGTGTGCGGCGTCCCGGCCGGCACGAATTGGAACGCAGAAAAGAAAGCCGAGTCTTTTTGTCGGGCCGTCAAGAGCGGCGCCGACATGGCAGCGATGTTCGGCAATTTCGAGAAGGCCTTGAGCGGGGCGTCGGCGAGCGGCGCATCCTGCATTG
>DASVYZ010000329.1:0-5428 GCA_036391935.1 Burkholderiaceae bacterium
GTCTGGACGCGAGCGAAGCATATTGGGAGCGCATAAGCTCGGCATCCGCCGATGTTGCGCCCGCCGCATTCTGGCCGATAAGGAACGCAAGCAGGAAGGCACCGGCTATTTGCCACGCCCGTGTTGCGACTGTGAAGAACACTGTTTGCATCTTTGTTGCCACGCCTTGTCTTCCGGGGCGCCATGCCGGCCATTCAGGTTCGTTGAAAGCAAGGATAGCAAGCCGGTATTGCTTCCGGGTTGACCTTGCTCAAATGAGACTGAGGCGCAGCTGTGGAATGCCTGCCTGGAATGCAGGAACGAAGATTCCAGGCATTGGAATCGGTTTTGGTTGGCAATGCTACGGCGATTCATCGCGCGGATCGCGCGCCAGCAGCTTCTTGACCATGTCGCGCGCTGAATCACCGTCGAACAATACGGCCGCCACCGCATTGGCAATCGGCATTTCGACCCCGATCTCGGCGGCCAGCGCCCGTACCGCTTGTGCGCAGCGTACCCCCTCGGCGACATGACCCAGTTCGGCCACGATTTGATCGAGCTTCTTGCCTTGCGCCAGGCCCAACCCGACTTTGCGGTTGCGCGACAGGTCGCCCGTGCAAGTGAGGATCAAGTCGCCCATGCCGGCCAGGCCCATGAAGGTTTCGGTGTGGCCGCCCAGTGCGACGCCGAGTCTTGTGATTTCGGCCAGGCCGCGCGTCATCAGGGCGGCGCGCGCGTTCAAGCCCAGCCCCATGCCGTCAATGATGCCGGTGGCAATCGCCAGAATGTTCTTCACCGCGCCGCCGACTTCGACGCCGGTCAGGTCGCTGCTCGAATAGACGCGAATATTGTTGCCGTGCACAGCCGCCACGGTGCGCTCGCACAGCGCCGGCGTCAGCGACGCCACGGTCAGGGCGCACGGCAGGCCGAGCGCCACTTCCTGGGCGAACGAGGGGCCGGAAAGCGCGCCGACCGGTATGGCATTGCCCAGGGCTTCGTGCACCACCTGGTGCGGCAGCTTGCGGCTTCCCTCTTCGAAGCCCTTGCACAACCAGATGAAGTTGGGAATCCGGCCTGCCAGACGTTCGGCCAGGGGACGCAAACCGGCGACCGAAGTGGCGCCGATCACGAGGCTGTCGGCGCTCGCAACGTGGGCAATGGCCGCATCGAAATCGGAAGTCACGCGCAGTCGCTCAGGCAGGGCGATGCCGGGCAGATAAGCGGCGTTTTCGCGTGCGGCCGAGGCGTTTGCCATGGCCGCTTCGTCGCGGCCCCAGAGCAGTACGTCGTGGCGCCCGGCCAAGGCTGTCGCCAGTGCCGTGCCCCAGGCGCCGGCACCGAAAATCCCGATTTTCATGAATACTGGAAGAGAGATGAGGCAGCTATTCGCTGCCCCAGACTTCGCTGGTCTTGACGTAGCCGGTCTGGCCGTCGCGGTGCTTGACCTTGACCCAGCCCTGACTCGTTGCCCCGGCCGGCTCGGCCATGTCAAGCAGCACGCCCTTGTCGGCGCTGAAGGCCAGCGGGCTGCCATCGTCGGCAGTCGCGTGGACTTTGGCATTGGCCGCCTTGACTACCAGCGTGCGCTTGCCGGTCAGGCTCTTCGATTCGAGCCAGAACAGGTCACCCGCGCTGTCGCGCACCTTGGTCCAATCGCCATAGGTCAGGATGGTTTCGACCGGCATACCGCGCGGCACGGCAAACACCTTGCGCCCCTTCATGCCGGGCGCATCGTAGGCGACGACGGGGTCGGCGCCGACCGATTTGTATTCCAGCGCCTGCGCGCCGCCGGCGGCGAGCAGCCCCAGCAGGGCGCAGCAGGCGTAGCGGGTGCGCATCTTAGTTGATCGTGGCCGAAGGAGCGCCCGGCGTGGCGGTGAGGCCGCCCATGCCGTTCGATTCCTGCTGCGCCTTGGCTTGCTCCATCGCGGCTTGCATGCGTTGCTGGTACAGAGCTTCGAAGTTGATGTCGGCCAAGTGCACAGGCGGGAAGCCCGAACGCGTGATGACGTCGGCGATGTTGGCGCGCAGGTAGGGGTAGAGGATGTTCGGGCCGACCACGGCCAGCACAGCTTCGATTTGCTCGGCGGGAACATTGCGCACTTCGAAAATGCCGGCTTGCTTGACTTCGACCAGGAAGGCGACCTTGTCCTTGATGCGGGCGGTCAGCGTGATTGTCACGGTG
Organism: Burkholderiaceae bacterium; assembly: GCA_036391935.1. Classification (GTDB taxonomy): domain Bacteria; phylum Pseudomonadota; class Gammaproteobacteria; order Burkholderiales; family Burkholderiaceae_D; genus PKWO01. The sequence continues at coordinate 2,165 of DASVYZ010000329.1, forward strand.
GATTCGAACAAGTGCTCGGCCAAGCCTTCGCCGCCGACGGCAATGCCGATTTCCAGCTTCGGGGTATCGTTCTCAAGGAAGATAGCCGGGGAATTCGGTTGCTCCAGCGACATGTCTTTCACATAGACGCGTTGGGTCTGGATGAGGGGTTGCTGGATTTCGTCGGACATGGAGCGCTTTCGGTACGGGGTTGAAGGTTGAAATGATGACACGGCCAAAACCGCGCCCGCAGATTCAGGGAGTCAAATGATACATCAGGATTGGAGCAATTAGGGCCGCTTAAGTTTGCTTCAAGAGCGCATCCAATTTGCCCGCCCGGTCCAGTGCGCTCAAGTCGTCGAACCCGCCGACATGGGTTTCGCCTATGTAGATCTGCGGCACGGTGCGTCGGCCGGTCTTTTGCATCATTTCGCCGCGCAGGTGGGGTTCCAGGTCCACTCGAATCTTTTCGATGTCGGCGACCCCCTTGGCGCGCAGCAACCTCTCGGCCATGATGCAATACGGGCATACGGCCGTGGTGTACATGAGAACGGGAGCGTGCATACCACTGGCGTCCTATTTGACCAGGGGCATGCCCTGGGATTGCCAGGCCGTCACGCCGCCTTCAAGGATATGGACGGTTTCGAAGCCGGCCGCCTTCAATTGTCCTGCTGCCTTCGAAGCCCGTACCCCGGTGGCGCACATGACCACGACGGTCTTGGCCTTGAACTTGGCCAGTTCGCCCAGCTTGTCGGCCAATTGCTTGAGCGGGATGTTGCGCGCTTCGCGCACGTGGCCGGCGGCGAATTCGGCTTCCTCGCGCACGTCAAGGAACAGGGTCTTGCCCTGATTGAACAATTGTGTGGCTTGTGCGATGGAAACCTTGCTGCCGCGCTGCTGTAACAGCGGCAAAAGCAGCAGGAAGCCTGAAACGGCGGCCACGCAGGCCAGGATAATATTGGTAGGATTAAAGAAATTCACAATAGGGTAATGGTTTTACGCAATATCGGCATTATAAAATAGATGGCTGAAAAGTCCTTCAAGTCAACCATTTACTCCATTTTTCAGCATACCACCATGTACAAACTCGTATTGATGCGCCATGGCGAATCGACCTGGAACCTCGAAAACCGCTTCACCGGCTGGACCGACGTCGACCTGACCGAAAAGGGCATGGCCGAAGCCAAGCAGGCCGGCAAGGTCTTGAAGGAAGCCGGCTTCACCTTCGATATCGCCTACACTTCGGTCTTGAAGCGTGCCGTGCGTACGCTGTGGCTGACGCTGGACGAGATGGATTTGATGTGGCTGCCGGTGATCCACAACTGGCGCTTGAACGAGCGCCACTACGGCGCCCTGCAAGGCCTGGACAAGGCGGAAACCGCAGCCAAGTATGGCGACGAGCAAGTGCTGGTCTGGCGCCGCAGCTACGACGTGCCGCCCAATCCCCTCGACGCGGACGATCCGCGCGCTTCGTTCAATGATCCGCGCTACGCCAAACTCAAGCGCGAGGAAATTCCGCTGACCGAATGCCTGAAAGACACCGTGGCGCGCGTGCTGCCGGCCTGGCATGAATCGATCGCCCCGGCCATCAAGGCGGGCAAGCGCGTCCTGATCTCGGCCCACGGCAACAGCCTGCGCGCCTTGATCAAGTATCTCGACGGCATCAGCGATGCCGACATCGTCGGACTGAACATTCCCAACGGCCAGCCGCTGGTATATGAACTCGATGCCGACTTGAAGCCGATCAAGCATTATTACCTCGGCGATGCCGATGCCATTGCGGCAGCCATGAAGGCTGTGGCCAATCAGGGCAAGGCCAAGTAACCCCACGTGCTTCGACCGCCTCGCTTTGCCGGCCGCCTCGCGCTGTGCTTGTGCCTGGCCTTGGCCCCAAGCCTGCCCGCGCTCGCCGCCAAGTCAGGCGAGCGCGCCAAACAAAAGGCGCAGGCCGAGGCGCAGCGCGCCGAGCTGCAGCAAAAGCTGGCCCAGCTGAAGCACGAAATCGACGATACCGAGGAAGCGAAGAGCCAGGCTTCGGATGCCCTGGCCGAGTCCGAAGCCGCCATCTCGCATGCCGACCGTTCGCTGCACGACCTGGAGCAGGAACAGGCCGTCATCGAAGCCAAGCTGGCCAAAATCGTCAAACAGCAGGAAGAATTGAGGAAGACGGTCGAGCTGCAACAGCAAAAGCTCGCTCGCTTGCTGCGCGACCAATACGTCAAGGGCAACGAAGACCGCATGAAGCTGCTGTTGTCCGGCGACGATCCGAACCGCATCAACCGCGAACTGCAATTGCTGGGCTACGTCTCGCAAGCCCAGGCCAAGTTGATCGCCTCGCTGCGCGCCAACTTGGCGGCGCTCGAAGCCAACAAGGCTGCCACCGAAGAAGCCAAGGAGGAACTGGACGACATCGCCGACGAACGGCTGCAGCAAAAGCAGGTGCTCGAACGCGAAAAGGTCCAGCGCAGCCAATTGCTGGCCAAGCTGTCGTCGAAGCTTGCGGCTCAGCGCAAGGAAGCCGGCAATGTCGAACAGAACGAGCACCGCCTGGGTGGCTTGGTCGACAAGTTGTCGAAATTGATAGAGGAGCAGCAAAAGGCCGAAGCCGCCGCGGCGGAACGGCGGCGCAAGGAAGAGGCGGCCAGGAAGGCGGAAGCGGAGCGCCGCAGCGCCGCCAAGGCCGCCAAGCTTGCCAAGGTGCCGTCATCGGTTGAGCCGAAACAGCCGAATCCCGACGCGATCGATGCCGATGAGCCGCCGGCTTCCAACCCGGCCAAGGCGCCGACCCGAATCGAATCCACCCCCATCGCTCGCCTGGAGGACAATGCCGGCGTCTTCCCGCGCGACTTCGAAGCCCTGCGTGGCCAGCTGCGCCTGCCCGTGCGCGGCGACCTGGTGACACGCTTCGGCAGCAGACGCGGCGACGGCCCCAGCTGGAAGGGTGTCTTCATCAAGACCGAGGAAGGCGCCGAGGTCAAGGCCATTGCCGGCGGACGCGTCGTGTTTGCCGAATGGCTGCGCGGTTTCGGCAACCTGATCATCGTCGATCATGGCAATCAGTACATGAGTATCTATGGCAACAATCAAGCGGTCTTGAAGCATGCCGGCGATGTTGTAAAAACGGGTGAAGTCATTGCCAACGCCGGCAATAGCGGCGGGAACGAACAATCGGGTTTATACTTTGAAATGCGGCATCAGGGCCGTGCGTTCGATCCGATGGGTTGGGTCAGTCTGAAGTAGGGCGGCAGAAATGGGTAATAAGTTGAAAAATATCGGCCTGATCGG
>DASVYZ010000330.1:0-2172 GCA_036391935.1 Burkholderiaceae bacterium
CCGGGCATTCGCCCTCCGGCAGCCTCTCTGTGCTGATTATCCTTCTGGCCTTGCTGGCCCAGGCTGTGACGGGCTTGTTTGCCAATGACGATATCGCCAGCGAGGGGCCCTTGGCCAAGCTGGTGGCCAGGGAAGTGTCGGACCGCTTTTCGTGGTTTCACGCCGAATTGAACAGCGTTCTGATTTACGGCCTCGTCGCCTTGCACGTGGCAGCGATCGCATTTTATTTCTTCATCCGGCGCGAGAACCTGGTCACGCCCATGATCACGGGCGATAAGGAGGGGCTGGAACCGGAAGAGGCGGCGCGCGACGGTTGGCGCGACCGCTTGCTGGCGCTCGCGCTGTTTGTCCTGTCGCTAGCCGCCGCGCTTGCTATCGTTAGTCTTTCTTCTTGAAGTCGTCGTGGCAAGCCTTGCAGGCCTTGCCCGTATCGCCGAAAGCCGTCTTGATCGCCGCCAGATCGCCCGTCTTGGCCGCTCCGGACAGCCTTTGCGTGGCCACTTGAAGCTTGTCTGCATCGGCCTTGAATTTATCCTGTTGGGCCCAGATTTCCGGCTTGGCCTTGGAATCGCCGACGATGGAATTCGGCGGGAAGGCGCCCCAAGGCAGCTTCGACATCATTTCGACGACGGCCGCATCGTTTTCCGTCGCCGCCTTGTTGTAGGGCTTCGCGCCCTTGACCACTTCGGCAATGCGCTGGAAATGCGTACCCATGACCGAGAGGGCGGCCTGGCGGTATTCGACGGCATCCTCGATCTTCGCGAACTGGGCATGCGCCGACAGCGACGCGAAAGCAAGCGAGGTGAGCAACAAGGACTTCTTCATGCGGACTCCGTAGTTGTAGATAAAATAAAAAAGGGCGCAAAAATGCGCCCTTATTCTACGCCCGAAATTTGACCGCCTTATTTACGCCGCTTATTGACGTCGGCTTATTACGGATTGGCCACGATGTGGAACTTGATCGTCACTTCATCGGCCACGGTCGAGGTATCTTTCCATTCGCCTTCGCCGACGTTGTAGGTCAGGCGCTTGATCGGCAGGTTGCCGTCGAACACCATGGCGTTGCCATCCTTCTTTACGGCGATCGGAAAGTTCACGTCGGTCGTCTTGCCCTTGATGGTGAGTTTGCCGGTGACGTTGAGCTTGCCTGCATCGCCCGTCATGCCGGTCGAGACGAAGCTGGCCTTGGGGAATTGTGCGCCGTTGAACCATTCCTTCTTCACGACTTCCTGGTTGTATTCCGGGTCTCCCAGGTCGAAGCTGGCGACATCGACGTCGAGGCTGGCCTTGGAATTGGCGGGCTTGGCGGCGTCGTAGTCGATCTGCGCGGCAAATTTCTTGAACCTGGTATCGACCGGCACGTTCATCTGCTTGAACGTGGCGGAAACGGTGCTCTTGGCGGCATCGGTCTTGAGCGGCACGGCGTGGGCCGTCGTGCTGACCAATGCGGCCAGGGCCAGGCCTTGCAACAAGCGGGAAATGTTCATGGTTTTTCCTTTTAGGGGAGCATGCGTTTGAAAATGCCGTCGCGGTCGATGAGCAGATGCTTCAAGGCCGCTGCGACGTGCAGGATGAAGGCGCCCAGCAGGATCATGTTGAGCGTGTAATGCACTTCTTTGAGTATCGGTTTCCATTCCGGGTTCGGGTCCATGAACACCGGCAGCTGGATCAAGCCGAGATAGACCACGGGAATGCCGGCCGACAGCGTGTAGATATAGCCGGAAACCGGGATGGCGAAGATCAGGAAATACAGCAGTCCATGCAGCGCGCCGGCGGCACGCTGCTGGAAGCGGCCCATCGATTGCGGGTAGGGCGGCGCACTGTTGAACAGGCGCCATAGCAGCCGCAGGCAAGCCAGGCCGAACACGGTACAGCCGATCCACTTGTGCCAGGAAAAATACTTCAGCTTGGTCGGCGAAAAGCCGTGGATATTGACCATGGTCACGCCCAACGTGAAGGCGCAAATGATCAACAGGGCGATCAGCCAGTGCAGCAAAACTGCAGTTTTGGTGTAACGCTGCATAGTTTTCAATTTGGAAAGTAGTCCGAGTTAGAACTACTTTACCAAAAAATTGGCTGGACTGCTTGCCGGCCCAAAAGATAGGGGGCTGCGAAACCCGGACGGGCCGCCGACTATAATCGCTGCAGTTTATTTGGTACACCTCGCGAGTC
>DASVYZ010000331.1:0-1830 GCA_036391935.1 Burkholderiaceae bacterium
ATCACCGCAATCAATTCCTGGTGCATGGCCGGAAGAAAGTCGGGGCCGGCGCGGCCGTTGCGTTCGCGCGCGATGATGATTTGCAGCCGCTCCTTTGCGGTGTTCGCCGACTTGGGCTTGCTGTTGAATAAGAATGAAAGCAGAGCCATAGATCACTTGCCTTTAAAAATGCGCTGGAACAGACCCGGTTTTTCATAGTTGGTGAAGCGCATCGCAACTTCCTCTCCCAGAAAGCGCGCAATCACGTCCTTGTAGGCTTCCGAGACGTCGCTGCCGTCCATGTGGATTGCCGGGTTGCCCTGGTTCGATGCGTGCAGCACCGATTCCGATTCGGGGATGATGCCGATCAGCGGAATGCGCAGGATTTCCTGCACGTCGGAATACGACAGCATCTCGCCCGCTTCGACGCGCTTGGGTACGTAGCGCGTGATCAGCAAGTGTTCCTTGACCGGTTCCAGCCCGTTCAAGGCGCGGCGCGACTTGGCCTGGATGATGCCCAGGATGCGGTCCGAATCGCGCACCGACGACACTTCCGGGTTGGTCACGATCAGCGCCTCGTCGGCGAAGGTCAGCGCCATCACGGCGCCGTGCTCGATGCCGGCCGGCGAATCGCAGATGATGTATTCGAAATCCATCTTGGCCAGATCGTTCAACACGCGCTCGACGCCTTCCTCGGAGAGCGCATCCTTGTCGCGCGTCTGCGAAGCCGGCAGCACGTACAGGTTTTCGCAGTGCTTGTCCTTGATCAAGGCCTGGTTCAGCGTCGCCTCGTTGTTGATGACGTTGATGAAGTCGTATACCACGCGCCGCTCGCAGCCCATGATGAGGTCGAGGTTGCGCAGGCCCACGTCGAAATCGACCACGGCCGTCTTGTGCCCGCGCATGGCCAGGCCCGATGCAAAACTGGCGGAGGACGTGGTTTTGCCGACGCCGCCTTTGCCTGAAGTGACTACGATGATTTTTGCCACGAAGGGTTCCTTTCCTTTATTTCTTAGAATGCGTTTCGCCCGCAGCCATCGAGCGGAAATCGATGCGGTCGCCGGCCAGGCTCACCTGCACGGCCTTTTTCGCCAGATCCTTGGACCAGCCGTCTTCAAAGGTGCGGTACATGCCGGCAATCGACACCAGTTCGGCTTCCATGCTCATGGCGAAAATGCGCGACGAGGCGTCGCCGCTCGCGCCGGCCAGCGCGCGGCCGCGCAAGGGCGCATAGATGTGGATGCTGCCGTCGGCGATCAGCTCGGCCCCGGGGTTGACGATGGCGGTCACGACCAGGTCGCTGCCGCGTGCATAGATGCGCTGGCCGCTCCGGACGGGCGTGTCGACGATCATCGTGGACCGCACCGGAGCGGAAGCGGCCGCAGGTTGTGCCGCCACGGGAGCCGGTTGCGTTGCCGCCGGCGGTTCGGGTTCGGCCTGCACCGGCACCGGCTGAGGTTCGGGCTCTTCCTGTGCCGTACCGCGCGGCTTGACGCCCGCGTCGAGACTCAAGCCCTGTGCCAGGATGGCTTGCTCCATCTCGGGGCGTGCGCCGCGCACGGCGGCGAGGTTCAGGCTGTGCGACTTGAACAAGGCAGCCAGGGCCGCCCAATCGATAGCGCTATCGGCCGGGTCGAAAGCGGAAACGTCGACAGCGGCGAGTTCGTTGTCGAAATAGTCGGTGGCGCCGCCAGTGATTTCCCGCATTGCCGCTTCGATGGCGGTGAGGTCGAAGTCGCGCAGGATGACAACTGCGGCGACGACGGTTGCTATCTTGATTTCTACCGCTTTGCGGGTTTGGATTTTTGCCATGAAACAGGGTTTGTCATCATCAAACGTTGGGAGGCGAAG
>DASVYZ010000332.1:0-7394 GCA_036391935.1 Burkholderiaceae bacterium
CCGCGGCGCGAGCCGGTGAAGGCGCCTTCCTCATAGCCGAACAATTCCGATTCCAGCAGCGATTCGGCGACGGCGCCGCAATTGACGGCGACGAAGGCCTGGCGCGCGCGCAGGCTTTCGCTGTGGATCGCCTGCGCCGCCAGCTCCTTGCCGCTGCCGGTCTCGCCTTGTATCAGCACCGTGGCGGGCGACTTGGCAAACAGGAACACGGATTGGCGCAGGCTTTGCATTGCAGCCGAATCGCCGCGCAAGTCGGCCACGCCGCGCTTGGCGCGCAGGGTGTCGCGTGCCGGCCGGCTCCTGCCCGATTCGAGCCGCGTAAAGCGCGCCAGTTCGAGCGCGTCGTCGAAAGCCTGACGGATCGAGCCGGCGGAATAGACGAACACGCCGGTCAAGCCCGCTTCGTCGGCCAGGTCGGTGACCAGGCCGGCGCCGACCACGGCCTTGATGCCGGCAGCCTTCATTTCATTGATCTGGGCGCGCGCATCCTCTTCCGTGACATAGGTGCGCTGCATGATTTTCAAACCGAACGTGTCCTGGAACTCGCTCAGTTCGTGCATCTCTTCCAGGTAAGTCACGATGCCGATCTCGGCGGCGATCCTGCGCGCGCGCGCCAACGCCTGCATCACGTCGTAGCCGCTGGCCTTGGCGATGACGACCGGCAGTGCCAGCCGACTCTTGAGGTAGGCCGCGTTGGAGCCGCCGGCGATGACGGCATCGCAGCGCTCGCCCGCCAGCCGTTCGCGAATATGCGTGACTGCTTCCTCGAAGCCGAGATGGATAGGCTCGACGATGGCGCGCGCGTCGTATTCCGGCATGATGTCGCGGAACAGGTCGGACAGGCGCGAGATCGAGACGGTCCAGATCACCGACTTGTCGGCGGCAGGTTCTGGGGCTATGCGTGATGGGGGAGGGATGCGGGCCACGGCGAAAGTCTTGTTGCATGTTTCGTTTCAACGTTTCAATTGTAACGTATTTTGAAACATGCTGGGTGAACTTGCCGCTCGTCATCAAGCCTTGTCAAGAGTGGCAAGTGCTTGATTTTCCTGGCGATTATCATGGTGTTGCAGCATGTTTCACGGTTCCGTGACGCAACGGCGTGGCATGGCATGCCCATTGCAATGTGAAGCACACGTTGTTCCAACCTTCATCAAGACAGGTGATCCATGAGCCATCATTCCGCAGGCGCCGCGTTCCGCAAAGCCCTGAAAGAAGAATCCCCGTTGCAAGTCGTCGGCGCCATCAATGCCAATCACGCCCTGCTGGCCAAACGTGCCGGTTTTCGCGCGATTTATTTGTCGGGCGGCGGCGTCGCGGCCGGCTCGCTGGGGCTGCCCGACCTCGGCATCTCCAATCTCGACGATGTCCTGACCGACGTGCGCCGCATCACCGACGTGTGCGATCTGCCGCTCCTGGTCGATGTGGACACCGGTTTCGGCGCCTCGGCCTTCAATGTGGCGCGCACGGTCAAGTCCATGATCAAGTTCGGCGCGGCTGCGATGCATATCGAAGACCAGGTCGGCGCCAAGCGCTGCGGCCATCGTCCGGGCAAGGAAATCGTCTCGAAGCAGGAGATGGTGGACCGCATCAAGGCGGCGGTCGATGCGCGCACCGATCCCGATTTCGTCATCATGGCGCGCACCGATGCGCTGGCCGTCGAGGGCCTGGACGCCGCGATCGACCGTGCCATGGCATGCGTCGAAGCCGGTGCCGACATGATCTTCCCCGAAGCGATTACCGAACTGGCGATGTACAAGCAATTCGCCAATGCGGTCAAGGTGCCCATCCTGGCCAACATCACCGAATTCGGTTCCACGCCGCTCTACACGGTCGAGGAATTGAAGGGGGCCGATGTCGGCATGGTGCTGTATCCGCTGTCGGCCTTCCGCGCCATGAACAAGGCGGCGGAAAACGTCTACGGCGCGATCCGCCGGGACGGCACGCAAAAGAACGTGGTCGATACCATGCAGACGCGCATGGAATTGTACGAGCGCATCAACTATCACGAGTTCGAGCAAAAACTCGATGCGTTGTTTGCACAACAGAAGTCCAAGTAGCCAGATTCCCATAAGGAGATTCCCATGAGCGAACAAGCCCCCGCCTTCAAGCCCAAGAAGTCCGTTGCCCTGTCGGGCGTCACCGCCGGCAACACGGCCCTGTGCACGGTCGGCAAGACCGGCAACGACTTGCACTATCGCGGCTACGACATTCTCGACGTGGCCGACAGCTGCGAATTCGAGGAAATCGCCCACCTGCTGGTGCACGGCAAGTTGCCCACCGTGGCTGAACTGAAAGGCTACAAGGCCAAGCTGAAAGCCTTGCGCGGCCTGCCCGCCAACGTGAAAGCTGTGCTCGAATGGCTGCCGGCTTCCTCGCATCCGATGGACGTGATGCGGACGGGCGTCTCGGCCCTGGGCTGCAACCTGCCCGAGAAGGACGACCACAACACGCCAGGCGCGCGCGACATCGCCGACCGCCTGATGGCCTCCCTGGGCTCGATGCTGCTGTATTGGTACCACTACAGCCACAACGGCAAGCGCATCGAAGTCGAAACCGACGACGATTCGATCGGCGGCCACTTCCTGCACCTGCTGCATGGCGAAAAGCCCTCGGCGCATTGGGAGAAAGCGATGCATACCTCGCTGATCCTGTATGCCGAGCATGAATTCAATGCCTCCACCTTCACCGGCCGCGTCATCGCCGGCACGGGGTCGGACATGTATTCCGCCATCACCGGCGCAATCGGCGCGCTGCGCGGCCCCAAGCACGGCGGCGCCAATGAAGTCGCGTTCGAAATCCAGAAGCGCTACGACAATCCCGACGAAGCGGAAGCCGACGTGCGCCGCCGTGTCGAAAACAAGGAAGTCATCATCGGCTTCGGCCATCCCGTGTACACGATTGCCGATCCGCGCAACAAGGTGATCAAGGAAGTGGCGCGCGGCTTGTCCAAGGAGGCCGGTTCGATGAAGATGTTCGACATCGCCGACCGCCTGGAATCGGTGATGTGGGATATCAAGAAAATGTTCCCCAACCTCGACTGGTTCTCGGCCGTGTCCTACCACATGATGGGCGTGCCGACGGCGATGTTCACGCCGCTCTTCGTGATCTCGCGCACCACCGGCTGGTGCGCGCACATCATCGAGCAGCGCATCGACAACAAGATCATCCGCCCGAGCGCGAACTATGTGGGGCCGGAGGATTTGAAGTTTGTGCCCTTGAAGAGTCGCAAGTAAGAGAAAGAACCCCTCTCCCGCAGGCGGGAGAGGGGTAGGGGTGAGGGGCGTAGCGATCTGGCTCAGACTAACGGTGCTAAAGAAATGAGCGCTATTGTTCTTGGTTAATCAGACCAAGCCAATGTGCGACGTCCCTCACCCCCACCCCTCTCCCGCCTGCGGGAGAGGGGAGTCAATGCATCGATTGAAAAAGGTCCTCCATGAATACTTCATTCCGCAAACCCTTGCCCGGCACCAAGCTCGATTATTTCGATGCGCGCGCCGCCGTCGAGGCTATCAAGCCCGGCGCCTATGACACGCTGCCCTACACCTCGCGCGTACTCGCCGAAAACCTGGTGCGCCGTTGCGAACCGGAAACCCTGAACGCCTCGCTCACGCAATTGATCGAACGCAAGCGCGAGCTGGACTTTCCGTGGTTCCCGGCGCGCGTGGTGTGCCACGACATCCTGGGCCAGACGGCCTTGGTCGACCTGGCCGGCTTGCGCGATGCCATTGCGGACCAGGGCGGCGACCCGGCCAAGGTCAACCCGGTAGTGCCGGTGCAATTAATTGTCGACCACTCGCTGGCCGTTGAATACGCAGGCTTCGACAAGGATGCTTTCGCCAAGAACCGCGCCGTGGAAGACCGTCGTAACGACGACCGTTTCCACTTCATCGACTGGACCAAGCTGGCGTTCAAGAACGTCGATGTGATCCCGGCCGGCAACGGCATCATGCACCAGATCAACCTCGAGCGCATGTCGCCCGTGGTGCATGCCAAGGATGGCGTGGCTTTCCCCGATACGCTGGTCGGCACCGACAGCCACACGCCCCACGTCGATGCGCTCGGCGTGATCGCTGTCGGCGTGGGTGGCCTGGAAGCGGAAAACGTCATGCTGGGCCGCGCCTCGTGGATGCGTTTGCCCGACATCGTCGGCGTGGAGCTGTCCGGCAAGGCGCAGCCCGGCATCACCGCAACCGACGTGGTGCTGGCCCTGACCGAATTCCTGCGCAAGGAAAAGGTAGTCGGCGCTTACCTCGAGTTCTATGGCGAGGGTGCATCGTCGCTGACGCTGGGCGACCGCGCCACCATCTCCAACATGGCCCCGGAATACGGCGCCACGGCGGCGATGTTCTTCATCGACGGCAAGACCATCGATTACCTGCGCCTGACCGGCCGTGAGGACGCGCAAGTCGCCCTGGTCGAGACGTATGCGAAGCAAACCGGCCTGTGGGCCGACACGCTCAAGACCGCGCAGTATGAGCGCGTGCTCAAGTTCGATCTCTCGACCGTGGTGCGCAACATGGCCGGCCCGTCCAACCCGCACAAACGCCTCCCGACCTCGGCCCTGGCCGAGCGCGGCATTGCCGGGCATTGGGAAGACGTGCCGGGCCGGATGCCCGATGGCGCCGTCATCATCGCGGCCATCACGAGTTGCACCAACACCAGCAACCCGCGCAACGTGATCGCGGCGGGCCTGTTGGCGCGCAATGCCAATGCGCGCGGCCTGACGCGCAAGCCCTGGGTCAAGTCTTCGCTGGCGCCGGGGTCCAAGGCGGTGCAGCTATACCTGGAAGAAGCCAAGCTTTTGCCTGAACTGGAAAAGCTCGGCTTCGGCATCGTGGCCTTTGCCTGCACCACCTGCAACGGCATGTCCGGCGCGCTCGACCCGAAGATTCAGCAAGAGATCATCGACCGCGATTTGTATTCGACGGCCGTGCTGTCGGGCAACCGCAACTTCGACGGCCGCATCCATCCCTATGCCAAGCAAGCCTTCCTCGCCTCGCCGCCGCTCGTGGTGGCCTATGCGATCGCCGGCACGGTGCGCTTCGATATCGAAAAGGACGTGCTCGGCGTGGATGCCGAAGGTAAGGAAGTCCGTCTGAAGGATATCTGGCCCAGCGACGAGGAAATCGATGCGGTAGTGGCTGCCAGCGTCAAGCCCGAGCAATTCCGCAAGGTATACGAACCGATGTTCGCCATCTCGACCAAGGCAACGCAGGGCATCAGCCCCTTGTACAATTGGCGTCCGCAATCGACCTACATCCGCCGTCCGCCGTACTGGGAAGGCGCGCTGGCCGGCGAGCGCACGCTGTCGGGCATGCGGGCATTGGCGGTGTTGGGCGACAACATCACCACCGACCACCTCTCGCCCTCGAACGCCATCCTGGCCGACAGCGCCGCCGGCGAATACCTGGCGAAGATGGGCTTGCCCGAGGAAGATTTCAATTCCTACGCCACGCACCGGGGCGACCACCTTACAGCGCAGCGCGCCACCTTTGCCAACCCCACGCTGATCAATGAAATGGCCGTCGTCGATGGCAACGTGAAGAAGGGCTCGCTGGCACGTATCGAGCCGGAGGGTAAGGTCGTGCGCATGTGGGAAGCGATCGAGACCTACATGGAACGCAAGCAGCCGCTGATCGTGATCGCCGGCGCCGACTATGGACAGGGCTCTTCGCGCGACTGGGCCGCCAAGGGCGTGCGCCTGGCCGGCGTGGAAGCGATTGCGGCCGAGGGATTCGAGCGTATCCACCGTACCAATCTGATCGGCATGGGCGTATTGCCGCTGGAGTTCAAGCCTGGCGTGAACCGCTTGAGCCTCGGTATCGACGGCACCGAAACCTTCGATGTGACCGGCGAGCGGGTGCCGCGTGCGACCTTGACGCTGGTGATTCATCGCAGGAACGGAGAGCGGGTTGAAGTGCCGGTGACGTGCCGGCTCGATACGGCGGAGGAAGTGTCGATCTACGAAGCGGGCGGTGTGTTGCAGCGCTTCGCGCAGGACTTCCTCGAATCTTCGAAGGCGGCGTAAAACGGAAAGAATATAGGGTGGGTGAGCGCAGCGCCACCCACCAGGCGCCTAAAGAGAATTATTCGATGCACATGGTGGAATCGCCCAGGCCTCGCACGCTGCGGCTTTTTCACCCTACGACCGAGGATGTTTCATGAGTCATCTCCCCCAAATCAAAATCCCTGCCGTCTACATGCGCGGCGGCACCAGCAAGGGCGTGTTCTTCCGCCGCCAGGACTTGCCCGAAGCGGCACGCGAACCGGGCAGGGCGCGCGATGCCTTGCTGATGCGCGTCATCGGCAGTCCCGATCCCTATGCCAAGCAGATCGACGGCATGGGCGGTGCCACGTCAAGTACGAGCAAGACCGTGATCCTGGACAAGGCCGGCCGCGCCGACCATGACGTCGACTACCTGTTCGGCCAGGTCGCCATCGACAAGGCCTTCGTCGATTGGAGCGGCAACTGCGGCAACCTCTCGGCCGCCGTCGGCGCCTGCGCGATCCATTTCGGCCTGGTCGATGCGGCGCGCATTCCGCGAAACGGCATGGCCACGATCCGCATCTGGCAAGCCAACATCGGCAAGACCATCATCGCACACGTGCCCATCACCGACGGCCAGGTGCAGGAAACGGGCGACTTCGAACTCGACGGCGTGACCTTCCCGGCCGCCGAAGTGCAGCTCGAATTCATGGACCCGGCGGCCGAGGAAGAGGGCGCCGGCGGCGCGATGTTCCCGACCGGGAATCTGGTCGACGACCTCGACGTGCCCGGCGTCGGCGTGCTGAAGGCGACCATGATCAATGCCGGCATCCCGACCATCTTCGTCAATGCCGAAGCGATCGGCTACAAGGGGACGGAATTGCAGGACGCGATCAACGAAGACAAGAAGGCGCTCGCCATGTTCGAAACCATCCGCGCCCATGGCGCGATCCGCATGGGCTTGATCAAGAGCGTGGAAGAAGCGGCCGGGCGCCAGCACACGCCCAAGGTGGCCTTCGTGGCCAGGCCGGCCGATTACACGGCTTCCAGCGGCAAGCAGGTCGCTGCCGGTGACGTGGACTTGCTGGTGCGCGCCATGTCCATGGGCAAGCTGCACCATGCCATGATGGGCACGGCGGCGGTTGCCATCGGCACGGCGGCGGCAATTCCCGGCACCCTGGTCAATCTCGCGGCCGGCGGCGGCGAGCGCCAGGCCGTGCGTTTCGGCCATCCTTCGGGCACGCTGCGCGTGGGCGCGGAGGCCAGACTGGCCGATGGCGAATGGCGTGTGACCAAGGCGGTGATGAGCCGCAGTGCGCGCATTTTGATGGAAGGATGGGTTCGCGTACCTGAAGCAGTCTTGGCGGATTTACCGTAACAACTGCAAAAGCGGCGAATCGCTCAGCTC
>DASVYZ010000333.1:0-3556 GCA_036391935.1 Burkholderiaceae bacterium
CCCGGATGGCACGACCTCGATGCACGGAGAAGGCGGCGAACCGGTAGCGCTGGACTTGCGCAATTGGACAGTGTGCGGCGCGGCAGCCAAGTCTGGCGACATCGGCTTTGCCGAATCCTATATCGCCGGCGACTGGAACACCGACAACCTGCCGGGCCTGATCGAGCTGTTCGTGCGCAACCGTGAAGCTATCGAAGACATGATTTACGGCAGTTGGTGGGGCAACCTGCTGTACCGGCTCAAGCATTCGTTCAACCGTAATTCGAAATCGGGCAGCCGCAAGAATATCCAGGCGCATTACGATCTCGGCAATGATTTTTACGCACTCTGGCTCGACGCGTCGATGACATACTCCAGCGCGCTGTTCGGCACCCCGCAAGCAAGCCTGGAGCAGGCGCAGGCCGCGAAATACCGCCGCATGCTCGACGAACTGGGCTTGGCGGCACGCAGCAACATATTGGAAATCGGTTGCGGCTGGGGCGGCTTCGCCGAGATCGCCGCGCGGGAGCGCGGCCACCATGTCACGGGATTGACCTTGTCTGCCGAACAGCTCGCCTACGCGCGCTCGCGCCTCGAACGCGCGGGAGTGAGTCAGCACGCGGACCTGCGCCTGCAAGACTATCGCGACCTGACCGGCAGCTTCGACGGCGTGGCATCGATCGAAATGTTCGAGGCAGTCGGCGAAGCCTACTGGCCGCAATATTTCTCCTGTGTGGCGCAGGCCCTGAAACCCGGCGGCCGCGCCTGCATCCAGAGCATCGTCATTGCCGACGATTTATTTGCGCAATACCGCAAGGGCACCGACTTCATCCAGCAATACATATTCCCCGGCGGCATGCTGCCCTGCCCCAGGGCTTTCCGAGAACAGGCGGCGCGTCAAGGTTTGCGCGTGTGCAATGAACTCGCTTTCGGGCAAGACTATGCGCGCACGCTGCAGCTCTGGCGCGAGCAATTCAAGGCCCAGCTTGCCGCCGTGCGCGAGCAAGGCTTCGACGAACGCTTCGTGCGCACCTGGGAATTCTATCTCGCGTATTGCGAAGCGGGCTTCCGCGCCGGCAGCCTCGACGTGATCCAATTCACGCTGGAAAAGGAATGAGCACCCTGACAGCAAGCTTGCTGCGCGCGCTGCCGTTTTGGTTGGCGCTGCAATGCGCATTGGCCGCCGCGGCCGTGCCGCCGCATATCGCCTCGGCCCTCCCGGAAGCGCACCTGGCCGGCGCCGGCAGTTATCGCTGGTTCGGCCTGCACCTCTATGATGCCGAGCTCTGGGTAGGGCCGCAGGGCTATCAAGTCGAAGCCGCACCGTTTGCCCTCGACTTGCGCTACGGCCATGCCTTCAGTGGCAAGAACATTGCCGAACGCAGCGCCGCGGAAATCGAAAAGCTGGGCCTCGGCAACAACGAACAGCGGCGCAACTGGCTGGCGCAGATGCGAGCCTGCTTTCCCGACGTGGAAGACGGCACGCATTTGACCGGCGTATTCCAGCCCGGCAGCGGCGTGCGTTATTACCGCGACGGCAGGGCCATCTGCGACATTGCCGATGCGCAATTCGCCGCGGCTTTCTTTGCCATCTGGCTCGACCCGCGCACCTCGGCCAAGTCCCTGCGTGCCGAACTGCTGGGCCGGAACAAGTAACATGGACGCGCACACGGCCGGCCGGCCTGGATTGCTGTACTACAGCGCCTTCGCGTTTCCGCTGGCACTGTCCGCCTTGCCTGTTTACGTCTATTCGCCGGCACTTTACGCTGAACGCGGGCACTTGCCGCTGACCATGCTCGGCGCCGCCCTGCTGGGCGCGCGCCTGTTCGATGCCTTGATCGACCCCGCACTGGGGCGCTGGGTAGACCGCACACGCGGCCGAACCGGTTACGAGCGCCATATTGCATTGGCCGTGCCGCTCCTTGGCGCCGGCGTGACGGCCTTGTTCAATCCGCCGGCGATGGATGCCGGCCACGCCTTGGTCTGGCTGCTGGCGGCGCTGCTGCTGGTCCATACCGGCTATAGCCTGGGGAACATCGCCTATCAAAGCTGGGGCGCAGGCTTGGCGCAGGCGCGCGAACTGCGCTCGCTCGTCACTGGATGCCGCGAAGCTGTCGGCTTGCTCGGCGTAATCGCCGCTGCCGTGTTGCCGGCCATAGCCGGCCTGTCGTGGCTTTGCCTGCTCTTTCTGATCACGTTGGCAGGTGCCGCCTGGCTGCTGCTGACCCGCGGTACCCCGGCCGCCCCCGCACGCGACACTTCCCCGGCGCCGGCAGGCCTGCTGCTGCCGCTGGCCAATCCGGCGTTTCGCCGCCTGATCGTAGTCTTCCTGTGCAACGGCATCGCTGCGGCGATCCCTGCGACCCTGTTCTCCTTCTTCGCGCGCGACCGTCTGGGATTGGGAAGCAGCGCCGGATATTTCCTCGCCGCCTATTTCCTGGCCGGCGCCCTGTCGATGCCGTTCTGGGCCATGGCGGCGAGGCGCCATGGCGAGGCGCGTGCCTGGCTCTGGTCCATGATGCTGGCGCTGGCGGCATTTTGCAGCGCCTATACTTTGGGCGCCGGCGATGCCGTCGCCTTCGGCTCGATCTGTCTGCTTTCCGGTTGCGCGCTCGGCGCCGACCTGGCCTTGCCGCCGGCCTTGCTCACCGCCGTGATCCATCATGCCGGGCATGGCGGGCAGCGCGAAGGCGCCTACTTCGGCTTGTGGAATTGGGCCTCCAAGATGGCGCTCGCGCTGGCTGCCGGGACCGCATTGCCCGTGCTGGCCTGGCTCGGCTATAGGCCGGGCGATACGACGGATACGGGCGGGCAGGCGCTCTCCATCGCTTACGCCGCGTTGCCTTGCGTGTTCAAGGCGGCAGCCTGTCTGCTGCTGTTTCTTTCCCGTTTTGACGATACCTGAAGAAGGATGCCATGCGACTATCCACCCCGCTCACCTGCGCACTTGCCCTGATGCTGGCCGGCTGTGCCGGATCGGTCGATCCAGCCATCTACGCAAAGGAAAAGCCGGCGCTGGAACTCTCGAGCTATTTCAACGGCAGGCTGCACGCTTGGGGCATATTCCAGGACCGCTCGGGCAAGGCGGTCAAGCGCTTCACGGTGACCATGGATTGCGCCTGGAACGGCGACGACGGCACGCTGGACGAGAAGTTCGACTATAGCGACGGCAGCAAACAGGAACGCGTGTGGAAACTGCACAAGACCGGCAACGGCAATTTCACCGGCACGGCGAGCGACGTCGTGGGCGAGGCTATCGGCCGGCAAAGCGGCAATGCCTTGCACTGGCAATACGTGCTGGCCGTGCCGCTCGACGGCAAAACCGTCAATTTCGATTTCGACGACTGGATGTTCCTGATGGATGACCACGTGATGCTCAACCACAGCACGATGAGCAAGTTGGGCTTCAAGGCCGGCGAAGTTGTGCTGTCGTTCGCCAAACCATGAACCCGCGCATACGCGACTGGAAAGGCAAGCGCATATGGATCATCGGCGCGTCGAGCGGCATCGGAGCGGCGACTGCGCGCCTGCTGCTCGACAAGGGCGCGCGCGCAGCCGTGTCGGCGCGGCGGCGCGA
>DASVYZ010000334.1:0-3329 GCA_036391935.1 Burkholderiaceae bacterium
TGGAGCGCCTCGGCATAGTCGAACAAGGCCACGGTTTCCCCATCGCATTCGACGGCACCTTGCCCGGCCGCGGCATTGATGCGCGACACGATGCTGTCGGGCCGGTAGCGCGAATACTTGGTTTCGATGCGGCGCACCTCATCGATCGCAGGCTGGGCCAGGCGCCTCGCCTCGTCTTCATCGCGAGCCGCCAGCCGGACTTCACAGGTGCTGGCCATGGCGCCGAAAGCGACGCCGAAGGTGGGGATGGAGTTCATGGCGCCATCATACCGCGCCACGGCGCATTAATTGCAGCCGCAACCGCCGCCGCCGACGCCGGAACCGCCGGAGGCGGCTTCACGGCTGTAATAGATGTGCTCGGCAAACTTGGCGTCGAGCGGGTCGCTGCCCTGGATGGTCATCTCGGGCTTGGCCAGCACACCTTTTTCCCAAGGCTGCACCGGCTGGATCAGGCTGCAGCCCGTGAACGCGATCAGCGATGATGCAAGCACCGCGGTGCGATACAAGGTTTTGAACGAAATCCGCATGATGCCCCCTTATTGCTTGACCAGTTTGAGATTGCCGCGGATGCGGTTTTCCAGTTCCGCGCGGTCAGCCTCATTGAAGCCTTCGTGCATCGCGATCACGCGGCCATCGGGCCCAATCAGCACGCTGCTGGGCATGCCCTTGACGCCGTATGAGCGTGCCACGGCACCGCCCGGATCGAAACCTATCATGAAGCCGGCCGGGACGATGGAGAGAAATTCGAGCGCATCGGTACGCTTGGCGTCTAGATTGACGGCCACGACTTGCAATCCCTGATTGCCGTAGCGTTTCTGCATGTCGTTCATCCAGGGAAACGATTTCTTGCACGGGCCGCACCAGGAAGCCCAGAAGTCGAGATAAATCAGTTTGCCATGATATGCACTGAGCTTGACGTCGGCGGTTTGCCCCGCCACGTCGAATTGGGGCGCTTCCGTGCCCTGCTCCACGGCCAGCGCGGGCAAGCCGAAGGCAAACAGGATGGCGCCCAACATGAGGCGCAAGGCTTTGACGCGATGATGTGGATTCAATTGCTTCCCCTGTCGAAAAACTTCATGGACGGCCTGCCCGAGCGGGCTGGCCTGCTTTCCCAGTCTATTCCGGCGGAAGCGGGCAAGGTTCAATCGGGGCTCAAAAATTCCAGGATGCGTCGAATACGCCCGCATAATGGCGCGTGACACGCTGGTAGTAGTAGGTATTGTCATAGGCGCGGTAGGCGTAGACAGCGGTCTCGCGCACGGAGGCAAGCGCCCATTGCAAGTTCCAGTCGCCGGCATGATAGGCCAGGCCGACCCGCGTGTCGCCATGGCTGTCCTTGTGGCTCGCATCATCGCGCAGCCCCACGTCGAGATAGCCGACGTGGGCCGTGAAACGCAGCTTCTCCGTCAGCGGCACATTGTAATTGAGCTCGCCATAGATCGAACGCACGCCGTCACCGAGATAGTTGGGCGAATAGTACAGCCGGCCATTGAGCCGGTCGGTCGACAGTCCAACGAAGGCTTCCGTGTAATTCTGGCTCGTCCCGCCGGTATAGGCGGATTCCGAAACGCCCGCTTCCCAGCTTAATTCACCGGTCCACTGATGAGCGTATCCGCCGTAGGCAATGGCTTGCCCGTGTATGCCCGGCAGATCGACCGGCGAGACGAACAGGCCGGCGAACCAGCCGCTGTCGAAGTCGGCTGTCAGGTTCAGTTGCGCTTCCGGATTGTCGTTCGAAAACGAGGAGCCGCGATAGATATAGTTCGATACCAGGGACACGCTGCCGCTGACTTGCGCGGCAGCGCTCCCGCTGATGGCGAGCATGGCAAGCGCCGTCAGGCGCGAAAGACAGGAAGGGGAAAAGCGGAATGCTCGAAGGCGAGCGTCAAGGTCAGGGCGTATGGGTCGTTTTCGGAACATGGGCCGCGGTGCAGGAGCAGGGACAGTTTCCCGTGATGCGGCCTATCGTAGCACAGGCGTCGATGCCGTCGTTGCCGTCCAGCCCGGCATTGACCACCTGCGCTTCGATCTGCGCCGTGCTGAGCGCGGGATGCAATTCGTCGAGCAAGGCCATCATGCCGGTGACGTGCGCCGCCGCGTAGGAAGTCCCGGAGACGAAGTTCCAGCGCCCGTCGAGGGCGGTAGTCGGGATATCGCGCCCCGGCGCCAGCAGCACATGCGTCCTGCTGCCGCGCGCGTCGGGCGACGCGACCGCCAGCACCCCGCCCAAACTGGCGGGAAAGCCGCCATCGACGTTTTGCGGATCGACTGCGGCCACGACCAGGATGCCTTTCTTCAGCGCGACATCGAGCAAACGTGCGAGCAGCCGATCGGGCGGGCCGCCCAGGCTCAGATTGATGATCCTGGCATCGTGTGCGATGGCGAAATTGAGCGCCTTGGCCAGTGTGAAGCTATTGCATTGCGCCCGCGCATCCGGCGGTTGCCAGCAGGCGCGCAAGGCCATCACGCGCGCGTTCGGCGCGATCCCTTCTATGCCCACGCCGTTTCCCGCCACCGCGGCGATGATGCCGGCCACGGCCGTGCCGTGCTGCTCGCCCGCGTAAGGCATGCCGTCGACGAAATTTTCCTTGAGCACGACCTGGCCGCGCAGGTCGGGATGATCGGCTTCCACGCCACTGTCGACCACCGCCACCGTGACGTTGCGCCCGGTGGCGACGCGATGCAGGTCGTTCAAATGCCACAGCGAAGAGCTCGGCTGGGCTGGAAACAGCGGATCGTTGCCCAGGGTGTGGAAAGTGCTCATCGGCTGCACCCATTCGATGCGCTTGTCGCGCGACAGGATTTCCACCATGTGGGCCGCCGTGCCGCGCGCCGGATCTTCCATCACGTAGCAGTCGATGCCGAGGGCCGGCATGGGCCAATCCGTGACCAGGACCAATCCATGCGCCTTGGCCAGTTCCTCGGCGATGCGGCGGCGCGCGCTATGGCCGCCGTCGTCGCCATAACTGCCGGAGTAACCCGAATCGGGGCGGTAATGCGGCGCCGGCAGATGCAGCATCACCAGCACTTGATGTTCCGCCGGGTTGTCGCCGGACGGAGGCAAGTCGCTCCCGGCCGCGGCCCCCGTTGCCGAGGCGGCCAGCAACGCCGCCAGCAACAAGCCGCGCACCAGGGCGAACAGAATATTCACTTCGCGCCTCCGGCATCGAGCGATTCGGCCATGGTCACGGCCGGCTCGCCGCGCAAGGCGGCAAGCGCATGGGGGCGCTTGCCGTCATTGACGTGCACGACGTAGGCACCGGTCACCAGGGGACCGTCGACCACGCGCGCATCGGCGCCTTGCAGGATGCGGCGCAGTTCGCTTTCGG
>DASVYZ010000335.1:0-2627 GCA_036391935.1 Burkholderiaceae bacterium
CAAGGCATGCTGAGAACCGAATACGCAGGAGAAAGCAAAAAAGGGCGGCGCTGCCGCCTTTCGTTTCCCTGCAAGGAACACGTGATGGGCCGGAAGCCCGCGCCGCTTGGGAAATCATGGCGAAGAAGCAAATGAGCCTGAAGGCGCGGGCGTTACGGTATTTATCGATGCGAGAACACAGCCGCATCGAATTGCAGCGCAAGCTCTCAGGCTATGCCCACGAAGGCGACGATGTTGAAGCCGTGCTGGCCTGGTTGGAAGCCAACAAATTCCTCTCCCAAGAGCGTTTTGCCGAATCGCTGGTGCGCAGGCGTTCCGCGCGTTTCGGCAACAGCCGTATCTTGATGGAATTGCAAAGCCACGGCATCGCAGGTGAGGCGTTGGCCGAACTCAAGGGCGAATTGAGGGACGAAGACAGCCGAGCCAGCGAGGCCCTGGCCCACAAGTTCCCCAGTCCGCCACAAGATGCGGCCGAACGCGCGAAATATATGCGTTTTTTGCAACAGCGCGGCTTTTCATCGCGTGCGATCAAGGCCGCCCTCGCCAATATGACCCAAGAATCGTAGGCTGGGTCGGGCGTTGTATACCGAGCCTGGCGACGCCCAGCGCCAACCTTCTACTGGAATTCCCCGCCGTAAAAATACGCTAACCGGGGTTCCAAACCTGCGATAAGGCCACCTGTGTTACACTCCTGGGGTTTTTGCAATGCCGCATGAGCGGCGACTGTCGTAGAAACTGCGGCGGCGAGACGCAAATGCGCTTTTTTTAGTGGCAAACCATGCCTCTGTCCCAACCGACATCCCCCCGTGCCTTGAAACACCGGCGCGCCATCCAGATCGATGCCTTTGCGCGCGACGATGGTTTGTGGGATATCGAAGCCCGAATTTCCGACGTCAAGACGCGCGACGCGCCGCTGGCTTCCGGCCTGCGTGCCGCAGGCAGCCCGTTGCACGACATGTTGTTGCGCCTGACTATCGACACCCGGTTTTTCATCGTCGCCGCCGAGGCCGTGTCCGAAGCCGTGCCTTATACCGGCTATTGCGACACGGTCGGCCCCGCTTACGCCAAGCTGGTTGGCTTGAATCTGGCGCGCGGTTTCCGCAAAGACCTGCAAGAGGTGCTGGGCGGCGTGTGCGGCTGTACGCACATCAATGAATTGGCGCAGATTTTGCCCACCGCCGCGATCCAGGCTTTCGCCGGCGAAGTATTCGATCCGTATGAGGCTGTCGGTAAAGACGGCCGGCCATTTCAACTCGACCAGTGCCACGCCTTGAAGAGCGACGGGCCGGCAGTGGCGAAGTATTATCCGCGCTGGGCGGTCGGGGCAGTATCATCCAGACCCAGTGAAGTCACAGCAATCAATACCAATTCAATTTGACCATATCGTGTTTTGAAGGGAAGCTCGCATGAAAATCCATGAGTATCAGGGCAAGGAAATCCTCCGCAAATTCGGCGTTACGGTGCCGCGCGGCATTCCGTGCATGAGCGTCGATGAGGCAGTCAAGGCAGCGGAAACGCTGGGCGGCCCGGTCTGGGTGGTGAAGGCCCAGATCCACGCCGGCGGCCGCGGCAAGGGCGGCGGCGTCAAGGTTGCGAAGTCGATCGAACAAGTGCGCGAATACGCCGACGCCATCATGGGCATGCAGCTCGTGACGCACCAGACCGGCCCGGAAGGCCAGAAGGTACGCCGCCTGTTGATCGAAGAAGGCGCCGACATCAAGAAGGAACTGTATGTTTCGATGGTGACTGACCGCGTCAGCCAGCGCGTGGTCCTGATGGCTTCTTCGGAAGGCGGCATGGACATCGAGGAAGTCGCTGCCAGCCACCCGGAAAAGATCCACTCGATCGCGATCGACCCGGCCATCGGCCTGACCGATGCACAAGCCGACGACATCGCCGCCAAGATCGGCGTGCCGGCCGGCTCGATCGCCGATGCGCGCGCCAATCTGCAAGGCTTGTACAAGGCTTACTGGGAAACCGACGCTTCGCTGGCTGAAATCAACCCGCTGATCCTGACCGGTTCGGGCAAGGTCATTGCGCTGGATGCCAAGTTCAACTTCGACTCCAATGCCTTGTTCCGCCATCCCGAGATCGTCGCTTACCGCGATCTGGATGAAGAAGATCCGGCTGAAATCGAGGCTTCCAAGTTCGACCTGGCCTATATTTCGCTTGACGGCAACATCGGCTGCCTGGTCAACGGTGCCGGCCTGGCCATGGCCACCATGGACACGATCAAGCTGTTCGGCGGCGAGCCGGCCAACTTCCTCGACGTCGGCGGCGGCGCCACGGCCGAGAAGGTGACGGAAGCCTTCAAGATCATGCTGAAGAACCCGCATCTGCAAGCCATTCTGGTCAACATCTTCGGCGGCATCATGCGCTGCGACGTGATCGCCGAAGGCGTGATCACGGCGTCGAAGGCGGTTTCGTTGAGCGTTCCGCTGGTGGTGCGTATGAAAGGCACGAACGAGGACCTGGGCAAGAAGATGCTTGCCGACTCCGGCCTGCCCATCATCTCCGCCGACACCATGGAAGAAGCCGCGCAGAAGGTTGTCGCTGCGGCCGCCGGTAAATAAAGCAACAGTCGCTCAAGGAATAAACATGTCCATCCTGATCAACAAAGACACCAA